>DATEKT010000072.1:0-30528 GCA_035277305.1 Steroidobacteraceae bacterium
GCCGCGGCCTCCGCGAACGTCAGGACGAGCACGCGGCAACGCTCGAGGCCGACCGCTTCCAGCATTTCGGTGGCCGTGCCGTCGCCGAAGATCACCGGATCGCCGGCGCGGCGCGCGAGCTCGACCGCGCGTGGATCCGAATCGAGCGCGACGTACACGAAGCCCTGACGCTCCAGCACGCGCGCCAGGTTCTGGCCGACGCGGCCGAAGCCGCAGACGATGACGTGATCGCGCTGCCCCGCGAGCTGTTCCTGGTCGGCCACCGGCGCCGGCGTAGTGCGGGGAAATACCAGCTCGGCGAGCCGCCCGTTGTGGCGGATCAGCAGCGGGCTCAGGACCATGCTCACGACTGTCGCCGCGAGCAACGGTTGAATGATTGCCGAGTCGGCGAGGCGATCGCTCAGCATCAGGGTCAGCAGCGCGAAACCGAATTCGCCGCCCTGTGCCATGACGATGCCGACGCGCAACGCCTTGCGTGACTGGTCGGTTCCGAGGCGCGCGACCGCGGTCACGATGAACATCTTTGCGAGCTGCAGGCCGACGACGAGCAGCAGCACCAGCCACAATCTCCCGATCAGCAGCTGCAGATCGAGCAGCGTACCGATCGTGATGAAGAACAGGCCGATCAGCACGTCGCGGAACGGCCGGATCACCGTCTCCAGCTGATGCCGGTATTCGGTTTCCGCGAGCAGCATGCCGGCGAGGAACCCACCGAGAGCGAGCGACAGGCCGACCGCATGCGTCGCCCACGCCGCGCCGACTGCAACCATCAGCGTGGCAAGCGTGAACAACTCCGTGCTGCGCGCACGGCCGATCTCGTGGAACAGCGGTCGCACCAGCCAGCGCAGGAACGTGAGCACGAGCGCCAGCGCAACCGCCGCCTGCAGGATCGATTCGACGATCTCCCACGTGTCGCGCTCGGGGCCGCTGCCGGCGAGCGCGCTTTCGAGCGCGAGCAGCGGCACGAACGCCAGGTCCTGGAACAGCAGGATGCCGATTGCGATACGGCTGTGCGTGCGATTCAGCTCCGCCTGCTCGCCGAGCTGGCGGATGACGATCGCCGTCGAGGACATCGCTAGCGCGCCGCCGATCATGACCGCCGTCAGCGGCGGCACATTGAGTCCCCACATCACGACCGCGAACGCCGCCGTCGTCACCGACACCTGCAGGCCGCCGATCAGGAATGCCTCGCGCCGCATGGCGATCATGCGCGGCAGCGAGAACTCCAGCCCGAGCGTGAACACCAGGAACACCACGCCCAGATCCGCCAGGATCGGCGCGATGCCGCCGGCCGTGAAATTCAGCGCATACGGTCCGAGCAGCATGCCGACTGCCAGGTAGCCGAGGATCGGCGGCAGTCGCAGGCGGCGGAACAGCAGCACCACCAGCACGGACGACGCCAGCAGCATCAGCAGCTGAGGAAGGATGGAAAGATCCGGGTGTTCCGCCATGCCGACAAAGTACGTGCGCGATGCGCCGCTGCGCAAGGCGGAATGCTAATCTCCGCGCGATGGCTGGCGAGCTGCTCGAAACGGCACGGACGGGGGACGCCCTGACGGTCCGCCTCAACGGCGCGTGGCGGATCGAGAACATCGCCGCCATCGAGGCCGCGCTAGCCCGGTTGCCGCAGGAAGGAGCGCGGCGGTTCGTGGTCGACGCCCGGTCGCTCGAAGCGCTCGACCTCTCGGGTGCGTGGCTGCTCCGCGAGCGCCTCCAGGCGTTGCAAAGTGCGGGCGGGCGCGTCGAGTTTGCCGGCGAGCGGCCTTCGCAGTTCGCATTCCTCGAAGAGATCGTCGCGCCTCAGGCCGGGCAGGAACCGGCCGAGCCCGAGGAGCGCGCCTCGGTGCGCGGCGCCATTGCATGGATCGGTCGCGAGACGGTGCAGCAGTGGCGCCAGATGGTCGATGCGATCGGCTACCTGGGGCGCATCGCAGTGACGGGCGTACGCTCGTTCCGCCCGCGCCACCTGCGGCTCGCCTCCGTGACGCGTCATATATATGAGACGGGCATCCAGGCGATCCCGATCGTGGCGCTGATCGCGTTCCTGATCAGCGTGATCATTGCGTACCTGAGCGCGCAGCAGCTGCGGCAGTTCGGCGCGGAGATCTTCACGGTCGACCTGGTCGCGATCGCGGTGCTGCGCGAGATGGGCGTGCTGCTGACGGCAATCATCGTGGCCGGCCGCTCCGGCAGCGCGTTCGCCGCGGAAATCGGCGTCATGCGCCTCAACGAGGAAATCGATGCGCTGCACTCCATGGGCGTCGATCCCTGGGAGGTGCTGGTCCTGCCGCGGCTCATCGGCCTGTTGATCGCGCTGCCGCTGCTGACGATCGTCGCGGACGCAATGGGCCTGGCCGGCGGCGCGCTGCTGTCGAACCTGCTGCTCGACATTTCTCTGACCCAGTTCATTCCGCGCCTGCAGGACGCGCTCGCGCCCACGACGTTCTGGGCCGGCCTGATCAAGGCGCCGGTGTTCGCCATGCTGATCGCGATGGTCGGCACGTACCGCGGCATGCAGGTGCGGGACTCCTCGCGGGAGCTGGGCCGGCTGACGACGGTCGCGGTCGTGCAATCGATCTTCCTGGTGATCTTCGCGGACGCCATCTTCGCCGTCGTGTTCGTGGAGCTGGATTTCTGATGCCGCAGGAGTCCGCCTCACCCGTCATCTCCGTGCGCAACGTCGTGAACCGCTTCGGCTCCCAGACCGTGCACGACGGCGTCAGCCTCGACGTCATGCCGCGCGAAGTGCTCGGCATCGTCGGCGGCTCCGGCAGCGGCAAGTCGGTGTTGCTGCGAACCATGCTCGGCCTGCACCGGCCGACCTCCGGCGAGGTGCTGGTCGAGGGCCGCGACATCACGCAAGTCAACGACGCAGAGCTGCTCGAGGTGAAGCGGCGCTACGGCGTGACCTTCCAGCACGGCGCGCTCTTCAGCTCGCTGACGGTCGCGCAGAACATCCAGTTGCCGATGCGGGAATACTTCGACGTCTCGCCGGCCGCGCTCGCCGCGTTGACCGAGCTGCGCCTGCGAATGGTCGGGCTGCCGGTCGATGCGGCTGGGAAGCTGCCCTCGCAGCTGTCGGGCGGCATGATCAAGCGCGCCGCGCTGGCGCGGGCGCTCGCGCTCGACCCGGGCCTGCTGTTCCTCGACGAGCCGACCGCCGGGCTCGATCCGATCTCGGCCGCCGCGTTCGACGAGCTCGTGGTGTACCTGCACCGGGGGCTGAAGCTGACCATCGTGATGATCACCCACGATCTGGATACACTGCTCGCCACCTGCAACCGGGTGGCCGTGCTCATTGACAGGAAAATCGTGGTCGATACCCTCGACGGCATCATGAAGAACCCGCATCCATGGATACAGGAATACTTCCACGGTCCGCGCGCGCGGGCGGCCCAGCTCAGCGTCGACCAAAGCAACGTGGACAAGAGTCGCAAACAGTAGCGCCATGGAACGCGAAGCCAACTACGTAGCTGTCGGCGCCTTCATCCTGCTGGTCGTCGCGATGGGCGTCGGCTTCGTGCTCTGGTACACGGACGCGAACGACTCGCGCGACTACGACCTGTACGAGATCTACTTCACCGGCAGCGTCAGCGGCCTCGATCGAGGCAGCCCCGTGCGCTACCTCGGTGTCGACGTCGGCCGCGTGCGCCGGCTGTCGATCGACAAACACGATGCCAGCCGCATCGTCGTGGTGGCGGAAATCGACCACGAGGCGCCGATCAGCTCGGCGACGCGCGCCAGCCTCGGCCTGCAGGGCGTCACTGGCCTGCTGTTCATCAATCTGAAGGAAGTGCCGAACGTCAACAAGGCCGTGCCGCTCGCCATGGGCGAGCGCTATCCGGTCATCGACTCGATTGCTTCGGACTTCGACGTGTTCCTGTCGAGCCTGCCGGAGATGATGGGCCGCGCGAACGACATACTCGCGCGCGTGAGCCGCGTGTTCTCGGACGAGAACCTCGAGTCGCTCGCCGTCACGATCAAGAGCCTGCGCACCGCGACAGCAGGTTTGCCGCAGACGTCGCAGAACATCACCAAGCTGGTCGAGGAACTGCGCAGTACGGTGAGCGAGATCAACGCCGCGTCGACGTCGTTGCGCGGCATCACCGAAGATGCGCGACCCGAGGTCAAGCTCGCGCTCGAGCGCCTGACGCAGACGGCGGACAATCTCGCCCAGGCTTCGGCGCGCATGGATCGCTTCACGCAGAAGAGCGAGGTGCAGCTCGGACATTTCAGCGAGCAGGGCCTGTTCGAGCTGGAGCGGCTGGTGCGCGAGACGCGCTCGGCGGCGCGCGAGTTCCGCGACCTGTCGCGGAGCCTGCGCGAGAATCCGTCGCAGATTCTCTATGAGCCGCCGCCGAGCGGCGTGGAGATTCCGAAATGAGCGGCAAGTGGGCAATCGTCGGCGGGCTCGCGTCGCTGTGCGTCGGCTGCGGATCGCTGCTGGAGACCAAACTGCCGGAGAGCACGAGCTACGTGCTCGCGCCAGCGCCGGCATCGTCGACGGGCGTCTCGCGGTCGGAAGCGGATCTCTCGATTGGGCGTCCGGATCTCGCACCGGGTCTGGATTCCGAACGCATCGCAGTGCTCAAGGGTCGTCAGCTCGACTACTACCGCGGCGCGCAGTGGGGCGGGCGCATGGCAGAAGTCGTGCAGACGCTGCTCGTGGATTCGTTCGAGGATCAGCAGCTGTTCCGCAGCGTTACGCCGGAGCAGTCGCGTGTAGCGAGCGAGTATGTGCTCGACGTCAGCGTGCGCGATTTCCAGGCCGAGTACACAAGCGACAACGGTGCGCCGACGGCGCACGTGACGATTCTCGCGCGGCTGATCAGAGTCGTCGATCGACAGCTGGTCGATACGTTCGCTGCGACGGCGCAGAGCAAGGCGGCGGATAATCGCCTGGGGGCGGTTGCAGAGGCGTTTGAAACCGCTGCGCACAAGGTCGTGCTGGAATTGGCCCAGAAGACGTCGACGTCGATAGCGGGGGATGCGGAGAAGCTGAAGGCGGCGGGCGGAGCGCAGAGCACTCAGCCATAGACTTGCCTGCATCGCAAGATCATGCGAGCACTGATTCACTTGCTCGTGACCCTGCCGCTCGCAGCCAACGCGACCGGCATGTACCACACCCCGCGGCCGCTCGAACAAAGTGTCGCGGCCGCAGAAGTAGTAGTGCGCGCCCGAGTGCTGACCATTTCGAGTGAGGCTGCCGACGAAGGATCGAAGCGGGAGTACTGCGGCACGAACTTCGTGATGGAGGCGGTGCAGATCCTCAAAGGCAAGTTGCCGCAGCGCTTCACGTTCAGCTCCTACGGTCCGCCGCATGCGCTGCCCTTCTATGAAGTGGTGGTCGGCGATGAGTTGCTGTTGCTGCTGAGCCGGTCGGCGGGAAATGAGTTCCTGAGCTGGAATTCGGCGTCGGACGTCATCAGTGAGCCGCCGTCGCGTGCACAGCAGCTGACCTGTGCACGCAAACTCTCCAACTGGAAATTGTCGCGGGCCGATGAAAGCGCCTTTCTGCTCGTGCCGCGCAAGTCCTCGTCCGGTGAGCAAGCGCTCTGGATTGCATTTGCGCGTTCGCGGACGATCATGCCATCAGCCGCGGCCGCGAGGGAGGTCACGTATGACGAAGCGTGCGAGGGCGAACAATGTCAGAGGGATTTCCGCCGCGTGGTCCCGTGGCCATTCGTCGAGCCGGAGATTCGGCGCTGGCTGAGCGGTCCGACGCGACGGTAGCCTCGCGCTACCAGGTGCTCAATCCCGTAGCCTCCATCACCCGGTAGCGCCAGTACCGCCCGCTGTCCTCATCCCGATACGCCCCGAACGCCGCCGTGTACTCCGTGCCGCTCGCGCCGTCGTTGTTCCACAGGCGGTCGAAATAGGCCCGCATCTCGATCGCGAGCGGCGACTCGACGCCGGCTTCCAGCGCGATGTTCGCTTCGAGGTTGTAGTTGCCGACATTGCGCCGCGTGAGATTCGCCGAGCCGAGCGACGCGATGAATCTGTCGCCGCGCGTGACCATCGCCATCTTGGTGTGGAACTGCTCGCCGTGCGTGCGATACCAGCGCACCTCGATCTTCTCGCCGCTCTTCGTGACCAGCTCGTTTGCGACCGGCCGGTTCGGCACGCCGTCTTTCTGCCGGCCGAACGCGTCGCGATTCGGATCCAGGATCACGCGCACGTGCACGCCGCGGCTCGCCGCTCCGAGCAACGCACTCAGCACGTCGCGATCCGCGAGATAGAAGGTCGCGATGTCGACGCTGTCGCCGTTGCGCGTGGCGCTGACAGCTTCGAGCAGGTGACGCTGGATCGCCTCTTCGGTGATGAACGAAAGCGATACGCCCGGCTCGAGGCTCGGCCGGGTGGTCTGAGCGCCCGCTGCGTAGAGCTGCCCGCGCCAGCCCGAGAAGCGCGCGATCGCCATTTCGCTTGCGACGATGTCTGCGGCGAGTGCGCCCGAGAAGCGCAGGGCGACGTTCGAATGCCCGCTGCTCGCGTCGTGCGGATTCGCCGAGGTGACGAGCGCCGCGAGCGTTCCGTCTTCGCGATCCGCGACGATCAGCTTGCGATGGTTCGCTTTGAAGTTCAGCAACGCGAGCCAGCTGCGCAGCGTGATGCCGGAGCCGTCGCTCGTGAACGGATTGCTCATGCTGCCGCCGGACGGCGAGTTGCCCCACCACTGGAACAGCGTGCGCCAGAGCGACGAATACAGCGGATTCGAATCCCGCAGCCGCTCCAGGTCCGTGACGACCACGTCGATGCCCGCCGCGCGCAGCTCCGCCAGCAGCGGCGACGGAGCACCGCCGTACACGTCGTTGATCGGATCGGTCAGCAACAGCACCTGCAGATCGGGCACGGCCTTCTTGCGCGCGATCAGATGATCCGCGAGCTCGCGGCTGAGCGGACGATGCGCGGCGCCGGACGCACCCATCAGCTCGTTCATCAGAAAGAAGTCGGCCACTACGAACGAGCGCGACTCGTCGATGATGCGAAACACTTCGTCGAAGATGCGCTGCTCGTAGATCATCTCGTCCGGCTTCTCGGGCCGCGCGCGCGTCAGGTCGTAGAGGAACTGCACATTGCTGGCGGGCATGAGTGCCGGGTCCGTGCTGATGTTCGTGCCAGCTGGCATCGGCTTCGTGACATTCCACACGCCCACAGCCGCCCACAGCGCGAGCAGCGCCCACGCGATCCAGCGCTTGCGGAAACGGCGGCGGGGCGGCGGCGAAAGACTTGCGGCGAGCTCGGTCTGCGTTTCCATTTAGTCCCGCCAGCGTCGCTGGCGCGCAATGGCTTCTTGGTCGGCGTCGAGCGCCTCGCCCTGCATTCGGTCCGCGATGGCCTGAACGATGGGCGCGGGCAGCTGTGTGCTCGCCATTCTATAGCCACCGCCGGCCTCCGTGCGCGGCGCGGTCGAGAGCATATCGATGCGCCAGGCGGCGTCGTCGTGGCAGGCAAAGCCGACGACGTCCGTGCCGGCGCGAGTGCCGAACGTCCGGCAATACTCGCCGGACTTGCTGCGGAACGTCAGGCCGATGTCGATGCCGGAGCCGTCCTCCGAGCTGAGCTGCTCGGACAACGCCTGCGCCAGCTGGCCGCTGGCGACGAGGTTGCCGTCGGCAGCTGTCGCGATCATGTCGTCCTTAGCTCCCGCAGGGTTCAGGATCGCGCGCCCAGCGATCACGCCGATCACCAGGCTCGCAGCGATCGAAGTCCACTCGGGCCACGACCACTGGCGGTGCGGCGGAGTCGCCGTCTTCGATTTCGCCGCGGCGCGCAGCAACCGGTCCGGCACCTGCTCGTCGAGCACGCCGGCGAAAGCGGCACCGACGTCGGCGCGCATCGCACGCTGACGCTCGACTTCCTGCGCGAGCTGCGGATCGATCGCCATCTCGGCCTCGATCGCGCGGCGCGTCTGCCGATCGAGCTCGCCGTCGGCATAGGCCATCAGCATGTCGTGCGAGAACTTCATGATCGGGCTCCGGCTTTGTCACGCGGGTCATCGTTCAGGGCGGCCTGCAACGCATCGCGGCCGCGAGCGAGACGGCTGGTCAGCGTGCCGATCGGCACCTCGAGCACGTCCGCGGCCTCCTTGTAGGAAAGCCCCTCGACCAGCACCAATGCGACAGCGAGCCGCTGTTCCTCGGGCAGATCCGCGACGGCGCGCTGCACGGCGAGCAACCGCACCTGGCTCTCGGTGCCGTCATGACCGATGCCCACGCCGGCTTCTTCCGGCGCGAACACGCGGTCGCGCCGCGAGCGCGAGCGAACTTCGTCTATCCAGGCGTTGCGCATGATTCCGAACATCCAGCCGTCGAATTTGAGCTCGGGCCGCCACTGGTCGTGCTTGAGCAGCGCGCGCTCGATCGACAGCTGCACCAGGTCGTCGGCATCGTGCACGTTGCGGGCGACAGCGCGCGCGAAGCGACGCAGCCGCGGCAGCAGCTCGACGACCTGGCGGCGCACCTGCTCGCTCGCCGCACTCTCTTTAGGCATCGACTCCACTCATATATACGGCGCCGCCGGCCGTTTTATTCCCGCTGGCGCGGAAGATTGCCCTGCCGCGTATCGTATAGTCTACGGAGGACGAGTGGATCTGCCATGAAGCGCCTGCGGTACCTGTCGTTGTGTCTGCTGCTCGGCTGCGCCGGGCCGGCTGCCGGCCAGATCCTGCCGCCGGTGCAGCTGCCGAACCTTCCTGTGGTGCCGACCGACGATCTGAACCGGACGGTCAACGGCACGCTGCGCAGTGCCGATCCGGAGCAGCTGCGCGAAGTGCGGCGCCTGCGGATTCGCGAGCTCCTGCGCACCAATCGGGCCGGACTCGAAGCCGACCCGCGCGGCGCGCCGATGCTGCGTAACGAAGTAGTCGCGCTGGCGCCTTCCGCCGCGGTGCTCGAGCGAGCCCGCGCCGAAGGATTCAACGTCGGTCGCACGCGAGCGCTCGAAGGGCTGGACACCACGATCGTCGTCCTGCAGGCGCCATCCGGCATGTCGACGCGTCGCGCATTGCAGCGGCTGCGTCAGCTCGATCCGGGCGGCATTTACGATTTCAATCACGTCTATCTGAGCAGCGGCACAGTGGAGGCAGCTGCGGGCGATCCGCCGCCGGCGAACGTCGATGCGGGCTCGCCGGCGAAAGGCGCGCGCGTCGGATTGATCGATGGCGGCGTGCAGCGCAATCACCCGGTCTTTCAGGGCGTCACGATTCACGAGCACGGCTGCGCGGGCGGTGGTGTTCCGAGCGAGCACGGTACGGCCGTTGCATCGCTGCTCGTCGGCCACGGCGATCATTTCAACGGCGCAGCGGTTGGCGCGGAGCTTTACTCTGCAGATGTGTACTGCGGGCTTGCGACCGGTGGTGCAGTCGACGCTGTTGCGGAAGCTTTCTCCTGGCTCTCGCGTGAGCGTGTGCCGGTGATCAACATCAGTCTCGTCGGTCCCGCGAACGGGCTGCTCGAACAGATGATTCATATAGTCGCTGCGCGGGGGCACATCGTCGTCGCGGCCGTCGGCAACGACGGGCCCAGCGCGCCGCCGCTGTATCCGGCAGCATATCCCGAGGTCGTCGCGGTCACGGGAGTCGACTCCCATCAACGCGTGTTGATCGAAGCCTGTCGTGGCAAGCACGTGGACTTCGCAGCGCCCGGCGCGGACATGGCAGCGGCGGGGATCAATGCCGAATTCGCATTAGTGCGCGGCACCTCGTTCGCGGCGCCTATCGCGGCGGGATTGTTTGCGCGGCAGCTCATGGATGTGGATCGCGCGCGTGCGCAATCTGCAGTAGCCGCGTTGACGGCGCAGGCGGTCGACCTCGGCCCGCGTGGGCCGGACAAGGTGTATGGAAATGGGCTGGTCGGCGACGCGCTGCGGCCGTCGCCGGAGCTCGCGAAAATCAGCGCCCGCTGATTTGACGTAAGCAGGAATCGGATTGTCAGGGAAGAAATCGCTCCCCCGGGTCGTATTCATCTCAAAGGCCGCACATTCCGCTGCGGTCACGACCGGAGGACTGACCATGAAGACGCGTAAGACTTTCATCGCTGTTGCGATCGTTGCCGTCCTGGGTTGCTCGGCCGCGCACGCTCAGGTGCTCGGCGGCGGCAACATCGGCGGTGCGTTGAACGGCACGCTGGGTGGCGGCTTGCAGAACGGCAGCGTGCTGACCAACGGCAGCGCGAGCGGCTCGTTCGGCGGGCAGCTCGATTCGGGCTCGACCTTCGATCGCGTGCACGGCGTCACCGACCAGACCACGCGCCGCGCTCGCAATGCCAGCGCCAACGTGCGCAATCGTGCGGAGTCGACCGTGTCGACCGCGCGCGAGACGAGCGCGAACGCCGCGACTTCGGCGGCCGCCGCGGCCCAGGCTACGAAGTCTGAGGTCGATGCGAAGAAGGATGCTGCGCCGAAGCTCGACGACTTCACCAGCGAGGTGAGCGGCTCTGCCTCCGGCAACGCCTCTGCTTCGCGCGACGGTGTGGTCGCAGGCGCTGCGGCGGACGCCGCTGGCGTGGCGAGCATGGATGCGAGCAAGCAGCAGGACGAAACGCCTGTGACGGCTCCGGCTCCCCAGCCGGCCCCGCATCGCGAGCGCGACACCAGCAAGCAGTAAGACTTGCAGTAGGGAGGAGGACGGGCCTCCTCCCTACTTGCCTTGCTGCCGCCCGAACTCCTGCGCCCAGTAGATCTCGCCCTTGTGCGCAAAGTCAGTGAAGTACGCCAGGCCCATCTCGCGATACTGCGCTCCCATGATGTTGACGCAGTGTCCCGGACTGTCGAGCCAGCCTTGCACGACGATCTCCGCGCTTGCTGCTCCCTCTGCGATGTTCTCCGCGACCGCGGCCCAGTTGTAGCCGGCCCGCGTGGCGCGCTCCGAGGGCTTGCTGCCGTCGGACCCGCGATGCTCGAAGAAGTTGTTCGCGCTCATGTCCTTCGCATGCGCCAGCGCGGCGCGTGACAGGATTGGCGAGAGCGTGAGCGGCGGAGCAGGATCGAAGCTGCGCGAACCGCATTTGCGCGGTTTGGCCCGGGCCGCGTTCACCAGTTCGAGCACGCGCGCGGCAACCCGCGGCATGTCGTCGGCAGTTGGAAGCTTCTTCGGCACAGCGACGACGATCCAGGCCGAATCGCCACGCTCATACACGCCGATCTCGGTGAACTCGGTGTTCAGAACGATCTGGCAGTAGTTGTTGGCGACGATCTGCAGCAGCGCCTTCTCGTTCTTCGCGCCCTCGATCTGCATCGAGGCGGAGTTCGAGACGCGGTAGTCGGTCTTCGCAATCGCGCCCGCCAGGCGGCCGCCCTTCGACCAGACGCGTGCAACTTCGTCGAGTCCACGCGAGCGCCGCAACGGTGTGCGCAATCCTGCCTTGCCGTCACATCCGCGCTGACGAATCGCGTTCACGCCTTTGTCGATTGCAGCGGGCGCCACGGATGGCAGCGCCAGGCAAAGCAGTGCAATGAGGCAGCCGGCGATCGAAGATGTTCGAACGTGCATGCGTCGCGATCTTACGCGCGCGCATGACTCTCTGCAGCGGCCCGGGAGCGTTTGCGTTTGGGGTCGACCAGCTTGCGGATCGCGGGCTCCAGCGGCCGCACGGCATCGCAGTAGTCTTTCCACGCCGTGCTCTTCGCGATCAGCGCCGGCACGGTGCGCACGGTGTAGCGCATCGGATCGAGTCCCGCTTTCACTTGCGGCCAGTTGATCGGCATCGACACCGGCGCACCGTCGCGCAGGCGCGGCGAGAGCGGCGCGACGGCGGTTGCCATGCGATCGTTGCGCAGGTAGTCGAGGAAGATGCGTCCCGTGCGCTGCTTCTTCGCCATGTTCAGCACGTATCTGTTGGGGCTGTCTTCTGCCATCTGCGCGCACACTGCTTGCGCGAAGGCTTTGGCTTCGGGCCACTGCACCTTGCTGCGCTTGCCCGGCGCGAGCGGCGTGACGACATGCAGACCCTTGCCGCCCGTGGTCTTGCAGAAGGCGACGAGGCCGAGCGCTTCGAGCCGTTCCTTCAGCTCGCGCGCGGCAGCGATCACAGCATCGAAGCCAACCTCCGGGCTCGGATCGAGATCGAATACGAAACGACCGGGCACCTCGGGCTGCCCCGGCTCGTTGTTCCACGGATGCAACTCGGCCGCTGCGCTCTGCGCGAGCGCCGCGAGACCTTCGATGCGATCGACTTGCAGGTACGGCTCGTGATCGCCGGCCACTTTCGTCAGCGCCAGCAGGCTCGACGTTCCCTTCATCGCGTGGCGCTGGAAAAAGCGCTGACCGCCGATGCCGTCGGGCGCGCGGATGATCGAGCACGGTCGACCCGTGATGTGCGGCATCAACCACTCGCCGACACTCTCGAAGTAGCGCGCGAGATCGAGCTTCGTGACGGGCTTGCCGTCGTTGGCATCGGGCCACAGCGCCTTGTCGGGCTTCGAGATCGGCACGGTCATCACGACGTCGAAGGGAACGTTGGCTCGTGACGTGGACTTCGCGCGTTGCGGTGCGGGCTTCTTCACTGGCGTCTCCTCCGCGCGGGCCGGCCGCTCGGCGACGACTTCGCGCGCGGGCTTGTCGGTGCGCAGGCCCTTGAAAGCGGCCTGACGTACGTTGCCGGCGCCGGTCCAGCCGGCGAATTCTATTTCGGCGACGAGCTGCGGCTTGACCCATTGCACGTCAGCGCCCTTGCGCGGTGCGTTCGGCCCGGTGAACGGGCTGTCGGGACTGGCGAGCGGCTTGAGCTTCTTCATCAGCTCGTGCGCCTTCTCGCGACTGAATCCGGTGCCGACGCGGCCGACCGGCACCAGCATTTTGCCGTCGTAGACGCCGACCAGCAGCGAGCGCAGTTGTCCGGCCTCGCGCGTCCAGCCGCCGATCACGACTTCATGTCCGGCGCGGCATTTGGCCTTGGTCCAGTCGCCGACGCGGCCGCCGCGATACGGCGAATCGAGGCGCTTCGAAATGATGCCCTCGAGGTTCATCTTGCAAGCCGACTCCAGCACGTCGGCCGCACGCGCTGCGAAGTGATCGACGTAACGGATGCGGCTCTTCGCTCCGAACTTGTGTGACGCGAGCAGCTTCTTCAGCAGCGCCTTGCGTTCGTGCAGCGGCTGCTCGCGCAGGTCCGTGCCTTCGAGATGCAAGAGGTCGAACGCGAACAGCACGAGGTCGTCGACGTCGCCTTCGGACAAGGCGGCCTGCAACGCGCCGAAATCAGGCGCGCCGTTCGGGTCGAGCGCGCAGACTTCGCTGTCGATGATGCAATCGGGGAGCTTCGCTGCAGCCGCAGCGAGCGGCTGGAACTTGTCGGTCCAGTCGAGACCTTTGCGCGTCTTCAGCGTTGCCTCATGCGCTGCGACACGCAGCTGCATGCGGTAGCCATCGAGCTTTGCTTCATGCGCCCAGTCATCGCCCTCAGGCGGAGCCTCGACGAGCTTGGCCAGCTCGGGCTCGATGAAGTCCGGCACTGGGCCTGCGCCGCTGCTCTGCCTGGAATTCCAGGTCGCATCGGCGCGCGCGAGCTTGCGCGTCTCGAGCATGAACGGCTTGGGTGCGCGACCCTTGCCGGCGGCGATGTCGCTCATCGCGCGGCCGGAAGCCACGGACGCATCTTCGTCGAGCATCTTCTGCGTCGCCCTGGCGTCACGGGTGAACTCGTCGCGATGTTTGATCAGCAGCCAGTTCGTGCGCTTGCCGCCGGTGCGATCGTGCTTCATGCGCACGAGTACCCAGCTGCCTTGCAAGCGCTCGCCGGCGAGCGCGAACTTGAGCTCGCCTTTGCGCAACTGCGCTTCCGCCGAGAGATCGCCGAGCGCTTGCCAGTAGCCGCGATCCCAGAGTTGCACGGTGCCGCCGCCGTATTGGCCCTTCGGGATCGTACCTTCGAAGTCGCCGTAGTCGAGCGGGTGATCTTCGACCTCCACCGCGAGCCGCTTGTCCTGCGGCGTCAGCGAGGGACCGCGTGTCACCGCCCAGGATTTGAAGACGCCGTCCAGCTCCAGGCGCAGGTCGTAGTGCAGCCGGCGCGCCGCGTGCTTCTGGATCACGAAGCGCAACTGCTGCGACGCCTTCACCGGCAGCGTGCCGCTCGGTTCGGCGGTCTGCGTGAAATCGCGCTTGCGGCGGTAGGTGGAAAGCTTGCGGGTTGCCACATCACGGAACGCAGCGTGCAGGTGCAGCGTTCCGTGGGAAATTACGCCACAATCCCGTCAAGACGAACAACTGGGAGCCTTCCATGAATATCCGTCTGCGCGCGCAGGTCGCTCTGGTTGCCTGCTGTTGCGCCGCGCCGCTGGCGCTGGCCGCCGACAAGCTGGACGTCAAGCCGGGCCTGTGGGAGATCACCAGCTCGCACAACATCACCGGCATCCCGCCGATGCCGAAGGAGTGGGCGGACAAGGTGACACCCGAGCAGCGCGCGGCCATGGAAGCGGCGTTCCGCAAGGAATCGGCGAAGGGCCCGCAAACCGAAACCGAGCGCGAATGCATCACCCAGAAGGACGCGGACAAGCCGTTCGACATCGGCGACAAGGACTGCACGCAGACGGTCGTGCGCACGACGCGCAACACGCAGGAAGTGCGACTCTCGTGCAACGGCGAGATGAAGGGCAACGGCGTGCTGCGCGTGACGTCGCCGACGCCCGAGACGATGACCGGCACGCTCGATCTGACGCTCGGCGACGGCAAGGACCCGATGAAAGTGAAGTCGGAGCTCAAGGGACGCTGGCTCGGGCCGGATTGCGGCGATGAGGCGGATGACGATTCCGCCGACGACGAGGACGAGGACGAGACCGACTCGAACTGATCAGGCTTTAGCCTGACATGCATTCCCACCTCGGTTAGTTAGGGCGCGTCCGCCGCTCGCTTACGGTCGGGCTTTCCACCGAAGGAAAGCCCTGCATGTCCGTTCACGCTCCTGCGCGCGTGCCCTCCATCGATACCCTGCGCGGATTCGTGATGGTCCTGATGGCGCTGGATCACGTCCGCGACTTCTTCACGAGCGCGCGCTTCGATCCGCTCGATCTGTCGCAAACATCTGCGGCGCTGTTCCTCACGCGCTGGATCACGCACTTCTGCGCGCCGACGTTCGTGCTGCTCGCGGGCGTCAGCGCCTATCTCGTGTCGCTGCGCTGCTCGCGCGTGGAGCTGAGTCGTTTCCTGTTCACGCGTGGACTTTGGCTCGTGGCGCTCGAAGTGACGCTGATGAGCCTGATCTGGACTTTCAACTTTCGCTACGACCAGGGTCTGTTCCTGCAGGTCATCTGGGCAATCGGCATGTCGATGATGGGGCTCGCTGCGCTCGTGCACTTGCCGCTGCGCGCGATCGCGATTTTCAGCATCGTCGTGATGTGCTGTCACAACCTGCTCGATGGCGTCGAGCCCCAGACCCTTGGCGCCTGGGCGCCAGTGTGGTCGCTGTTGCACGTCCCGGGGCCGATCCCGCACGCGTTCGTGAACTATCCGTTGATTCCGTGGATCGCGGTCATGAGTCTCGGGTACTGCGTAGGCGCGCTGTTCGAGCTCGATCAGTACCAGCGCGTGCTGCGATTCATGTGGCTCGGTGCGGCCGCGCTCGTTGCGTTCGTCGTCTTGCGAGCGCCAAACGTCTACGGCGATCCGTCGGACTGGACGCTGCAGAGCACGACGCTGCGCACGCTGCTGTCTTTCGTCAATGTGCAGAAGTATCCGCCGTCGCTGCTATACCTGCTGATCACACTCGGCGTCGGCTTCCTGTCGCTGGCGCTGTTTGACTCGGCGCGCGGCAAAGTCAGCGGAGTGCTGCGGACTTTCGGTCGCGTGCCGCTGTTTTTCTATGTGCTGCACATCGCACTCGCTCATTTCGCGGCCACCGTCGTCGACTCCGCTCTGAGATCTGGCGGGTTCTCGTTGCCGGTCGTGTATCTCGCGTGGGTGCTCGTCGTGGCGACGCTCTATCCCGCGTGCCGCTGGTTCGCCGCCGTGAAGCGCCGGCGCAGCGATTGGTGGCTGTCGTATCTGTAGCCGGAGCCGTATGCTCCGATGGCAGCGAGCAAAGAACGAGGGGAGCGCCGCCGTGAGCACACTCAATCATCAATTCCGCCTTGCAGCCCGTCCTGTCGGTTTGCCGAAGCGCACCGACTGGAGCTACACCGAAGAGCCCGCGCGCGCGCCGAACGAAGGCGAGGTGCTGGTCAAGATCGCCTATCTCTCGCTCGATCCCGCGATGCGCGGCTGGATGAACGACGTGAAGTCCTACATTCCGCCGGTGCAGATCGGCGAAGTGATGCGCGCCGGCGGCGTCGGCGAAGTGATCGAATCGCGACACGCCGGATTCAAGAAGGGCGATCACGTCTACGGCACGGTCGGCATCCAGGAATATGCGACCGTCGACGGCAAGGGCCTGACGAAAGTCGACGCGCGGATCGCACCGCTGCCGGTGTATCTGGGCACGCTCGGTATGCCGGGCATGACCGCGTACTTCGGACTGCTCGATGTTGGCAAGCCGCAGCCGGGTCAGACGGTCGTCGTGTCCGGCGCGGCGGGCGCGGTCGGCATGGTGGTTGGACAGATCGCGAAGATCAAAGGCTGTCGCGCGGTCGGCATCGCCGGCGGCCGCGAAAAATGCGACTACATCGTGCGCGAGCTGGGCTTCGATGCCGCGATCGACTACAAGTCGGAAGATGTGAAGCGCACGCTGCGCCAACATTGCCCGAAAGGCCTCGACGTGTACTTCGACAACGTCGGCGGCGAGATCCTCGACATCGCGCTCACGCAGCTCGCGCGCAATGCGCGCATCGTGATTTGCGGCGCCATCTCGCAGTACAACAGCACGACCGGCGTGCAGGGCCCGGCGAACTACATGTCGCTGCTCGTGAACCGTGCCAGCATGACCGGCATGCTCGTGTTCGACTATGCGGACCGCTACGGCGAAGCGATGCGCGAGATGGCCGGCTGGCTCGCAGCCGGCAAGCTCAAGACCCGCGAGGACATCGTCACGGGACTGGAGACTTTCCCGGACACGCTGCTGAAGCTGTTCCGCGGCGAGAACCTCGGCAAGCTGGTGCTGAAGGTTTCAGGCTGAGCGACCCGCGAGCCGCTCGAGCACGCGGTTCAGCCCGCCTTCGACGGCGTCGAACACTCGCGCCTGTTCCAGATCGTGAAGGAACTGCTCATTGATCCCGCCGGCGGTGGCGTGGTCGCGTGCCTCTTCCGCAAAGTCGGACACGTGACCGCGCAGCTGTGCCGCGAGTCCGCCGAACGTGGCGGCGACTTGCTGTCTCGCTGCCTTCTCAGAGACACCTTGCGCAACGAGCCAGCGGCAGATGGTATTCAGATACGCGAAGTGTGCAGCGATCGTTGCCGTTGAAGCCGAGGTCGCCTCGAACGCCCGCTCGTGCGGGATCTCGATAGCGGCGCCGAGCCGATCGAACAGCGTCTTCGCCGCTTCGGTCGCAGGAAACACGGGCGTCGCACCTTCGCGCGTGGCGACCGAAGGCAGCGGAATGACCCGCGCAACGTTCTGAGCCGGCGCAACGAGCTCGCGCAGTGCCGCGACCTGGATGCCGGCCATCGCGCTGACGATTGCCTGCTGCGCCGAGAACTTCAGAGCCGGCAGCACCGACAGCGCATCCTGCGGGCGCAGGCACAGCAGCACGACTGTCGATTCATCGATCACTTCCTGATTGCTCCGCGCAACGCGCACGGTCGGGAAGCGGGACGCGAGATCAGCCACCCGCTCGGGGTTGCGCGGGGACAGCACGATTCGCGGAGCATCCTGCGCACGCTCGCACAAGCCGGTGACGATCGCTGACGCGATGGCACCAACGCCGACGATGCCGTACGTCATGTCAGGTCATGCAGAAGACATTGAGCTTGTTGCCGTCGGGATCGCGGAAGTAGCCGGCGTAGAACCCTTCGCCGCGCGGGCCGGCTGCGCCTTCGTCCTTCGCGCCGAGCTCGAGTGCTTTCTTGTAGAGGCGATCGACCTGCGCCGGCTCCTTCACGATGAGCGCGACCATCACGCCGTTGCCGATCGTCGCGGGCTTGCCATCGAACGGCTTCGTCACCGACAGCGCCGCTTGCGACGGGCTGTTGCCCCACACGATGAACGTCTCCTGCTCCATCATGCGCTTCGCGCCGATCTCGGCGAGCAGCTTGTCGTAGAACGCGGCGGAGCGCTGCATGTCGTTGGTGCCGAGCGTGATGTAACCGATCATGATCGTTCTCCTTCTCAGATGCCGGATTTGGCGAGGATGACCGCGGACACGCCGTGCGCGGCGCGGTTCGTGTCCGGGTTCTTGTACGAGTGGGGCACGTTGCCGGGGAAGGCCAGCACTTCGCCCGCCGCGAGATCGAAGCGGTCGCCGGCGACGAAGATCGTGACCGCGCCGGCGAGGCACGTGAAGAACTCGCGCGTGCCGGGCAGGTGCGGCGAGCCGCGCATCGACGCGCCGGGCGCGAACTCCATGACGTTGAGCAATTCCTCCGGCACGCGTTCCGGAAGCAGCGAGCGGACCGTGACGCCGCGGCCGGCGCTCTGACTCGCGAGCTCGTCCCGCGTCCACTTGCGCACCTTGGCGCGCGGCGAAGCCAGCAGCTCGTCGAGCGGCACGCCCAGCGCGCTCGCGACTTTGACCAGCACGGTGAGCGAAGGATTGCCGCTGCTCGACTCCAGGTTGGAGATCGTCGAGCGCGGCACGCCGGCGGTTTTCGCCAGCGCGCCCTGGGTCAGATTGCGGACGTGCCGGAGCGCAACCAGGTTGCGCGCGAGGTGGGCGGCGACGAGCTCGGGTCGATCCATACGTGGAGGTGTCCGGCGAAGCGACATTCCGCCAGCGGGTTGGACATGGCGGTTGGTTTGCAGGCGACCGCTCCTAAGATCGACCGCAGACAAAGGAGAGCACACATGCAAACTGACATGCAAACGCGCGTGCTGATCACCGGCGGCACCTCGGGACTCGGCCTGGCGCTCGTGCAGGAGCTGACTGCGCGCGGCGCACGCGTTGCTTTCGTCGCGCGTACGGCCGAGCGCGTCGCGGCAGTCGCGCGCGAATACGGCGCTCACGGCATCGTCGGAGACGTCGCGCGGAAACACGATATTCATCGCATCGCGTTGCAGGCCACCGGGTTGCTCGGTGGCCTCGACGTGCTGATCAACAACGCCTCGGATCTCGGGCCGGCGCCGCTCGCGTTGCTCGGCGACACCGAATGCGAGGACTTCGAGCGCGCGCTCGTCACCAACGTTCTGGGCCCGTTTCGCCTGACGAAGGCGCTGCTCGGATCGCTGGCAGCAGCCGCTCGCGAAGGCCGCGGCAGCGTCGTGATGAACATTTCGAGCGACGCGGCAGTGAACGCGTACGCGAGCTGGGGCGCATACGGCTCCAGCAAGGCTGCGCTCGCGCACCTGACGCGGATCTGGAACGAGGAGATGGCGCCGCACGGCGTGAAATTCCTCGCGCTCGATCCGGGCGACATGGATACGCCGATGCACGCGGTCGCGCTGCCCGATGCCGATCGCGCGACGTTGAAGCAGCCGGGTGTTTCAGCGCGGGAGATTGCCGATGCGATCAAGGATCTGCTGCCCGTCTCGGTGCCCGCAGTAGTGAGGCGAGCCTCGTGATCGCGGCAGACAGGCCGGTCCAGCGCTCGATCGGATCGAAGCTCCTGCACCTCGATGCGGCAGGCCGCATCCAAAGCGTGCCGCGGAGCTCGCTCATCGAGCTGCTGCGGCCCGGCGACGTCGTGATCGCGAACGATGCGGCGACATTGCCGGCCAGCCTGCGGGGCGTTCATCTGCCGACGGGCATCGAAGTCGAGGTGCGACTCGCTGCGCGGGCCTCGCTGGCACCGGATGACGTGTCGCGCTTCAACGCCGTCGTATTCGGGGCCGGCGACCACCGCACGCGAACTGAAGATCGCACGCTGCCGCCGCCGCTCGCGCCGGGCCAACGGCTTCGCCTTGGATCGCTGACGGCCGTGATCGAAGAGCTTCTCGGACATCCGCGCCTGGTCGCGTTGCGCTTCGAGAATTCCACTGCGGAGGTTTGGGCCGCGCTCGCGAGTCATGGCCGACCGATCCAGTACGCGCACATGCCGCAGTCATTGCAGCTATGGGATGTGTGGACACCGATCGCGGCGCTGCCCGTTGCGTACGAGCCGCCGTCTGCCGGATTTGCGCTCGACTGGCGGTTGCTGGCTGCTTTCGCAGCGAAAGGCATCGTATTCGCGACGATCACGCACGCGGCGGGTATCTCGTCGACGGGCGATCCGGAGCTCGATCGGTTGTTGCCGTTCGATGAGCCGTATCGCATTCCGGTCGCGACGGAGAAAGCGCTGCGACGCGCATGTCGCGAGAGCCGGCGCGCGGTGGCGATCGGCACTACAGTCGTGCGCGCGCTCGAGCATGCGGCAGCGCGCTTCGGTGTAGTTCTCGCGGGGGACGGCGTCGCGGATCAGCGCATCGGCGCGCACACGTCGCTGCGCGTCGTCGACGCGATCCTGTCGGGCACGCACGAGCCCGGTACGAGCCACTACGACCTGCTGCACGCGTTCGCCGGCGCGCCGCTTTTGCGCCGCGCGGATCGCGCGCTCGACGCGGGCGGGTTTCGCACGCATGAGTTCGGCGATTCCGTTCTGATTGAACGCGCTAGCGAAAAATATTCGAGCGAAACGCGACGCTGCGAGGCGGATGTTATTTTTTCGGCGAATGCAAGGACTGGTGGGGCGGGGCGCAGTCCGTATACTTCGCGCTTTTTACGCGCAGCCCATGTGGTTCAAGAACCTGGTCGTGTATCGCCTGCCGGCCGAATGGTCGGTTGCTCCTGCTGAGCTGGAAGAGAAACTCGCGCAACGCGAGCTGCAGCCGTGCGGTGCATTCGACATGCTGAGCCGCGGCTGGGTGCACTCGAGCCTCGCGCAGCGCTTCGTGCATACGACGCACGGTCAGCACCTCATCGCGCTCGGCGTCGAGCAGAAGCTGCTGCCCGCGTCGATCGTCCGGCAGGTCGCGACCGATCGCGCCAAGGAGATCGAAGCGCAGCAGGGTTTCCCTGTCGGGCGCCGGCAGATGCGCGAGATCAAGGAGCGTGTTCTCGAAGAGCTGCGCGGCCGCGCACTCTCGCGCCGCCGCATCACGCGCGCGTGGATCGATCCCGAACACGGTTGGCTCGTGGTCGACGCCGCGGGCGCGCCGCGCGCCGAGGAACTGATCGAAACGCTGCGCGACACGCTCGGCAGCCTGGCCGTACAACTCGTCGAGACCGAACGTTCGCCGTCCGCCGCGATGGGGGCGTGGCTGGCGCTCGGCGACGCGCCGCTGCGCTTCGTCATCGACCAGGATCTGGAGCTGCAGGCCACCGACAAAACCAAGGCGACGATTCGCTACACGCGCTTTCCGCTCGAAGCGCGCGAGATCCGGCAGCATTTGACCGCGGGGATGTCCGCAACTCGGCTCGGACTGACGTGGAACGACCGCATCTCGTTCGTCCTCACCGACAAGCTGCAGGTCAAACGCGTCGAGTTTCTCGCGCTGGGCAAAGATGCCGGGCAGCAGGGGTCCGAACAGGAGCAGGAGCTGGCGGCGCAGGAGCAGTTCGAGATCGACTTCCTGCTCATGACCGGCGAGCTGCATCAGCTGCTCGCGGATCTCGGGCAGGCGCTGGGCGCGCAGCCCGAACGTCAGGCGGCGTAACGCTCGTTACTTGGCGGGGAGGAGCGGCTCGCCGGCCCAGCGCAGGATCGCGACCGAGACGTCCTGCTCGCGCGGCAGCTTCTTCATGAGCTCGATCATCTGCGCGGAGAATTTGTCGCGCTCGACTTGAGAGCGCACGACCGCACCGGCCGCCTGGCTGCGATAGCTGAGCGTCGCGATGCGCTCGTCGAGCACGACCGCTTCGGGCGAGGCCGGCGTTGCGAGATGCTGCGCCATGGCGAGGCCGAGTCCTTCCACTAGCGTGGTGTCGCTGCCCTGCATGGCCCGCGCGATGCGATCACAACGCGCGCGCGCCACCGGTTCCTGAGTACGCGCGACCTCGCACGCTGCGCTCAGCGGTTTGAACGCCGGCACGACTGCCGCCGACAGCGCTTCTGTCGTCCGATCCAAAGCCGCGGTGAGCGGCGTCGGCGACGCTCCGGGTGTGCCGGCCGCCGGTGCCTTTGCGTTGCGTGCGGCGCTCAGGCGCCAGACCAACCCAGTCCAGTACACATCGAACCGCTGCGCACGGCTCATTGCTTCGAGGATCTGCGCTTCGGCCTGGTTGTCCCGACGCGCCTGGGCGCGAGCCAGCGGCCCGAGCCACACGACGCCGTTGTCCGGCGCCAGCTTGCGAAAACGGGTCTCGATCGGCTCCGGCTCGCATCCCGGCGTCAGCGCACAGATGCGGACGTGCAGCCATGCAAGATCGGGACGGTTCTGTGCGAGGAGGTTTGCTCGCGCGATCGCTGCCAGCGCAGTTTGCGCGTCGCTTTCGCTGAGCTCCTGCAAGGCATCGCCCGCCAGCTCGTCGGCATTACCCGAGAGCGTGCGAGTCGGCGCCGACGTACCGGTTCCGCGTTGCGGAGCTTGACCCGCGCAGGCGCTCAACGTCAGGGCGACGGCGAGCACGATCGGGCGGATGAATCCGGTGCGGGTCTCGATGGCCATGGCGCGTAATTCTAACGGCGTGAGGCCTGGAGAGGTTCACCGGCACGGATCCGCCATTCACCGGTACCCGCTGGAACAGGTATAGCCGGGTCCGTAAGGTCGGCGCATGCTCTTGAATACCGCCCGTCTGGCGGGAGTAATTGGATGGAAGATCTGAAGCCGCACCGAAACGCGGGCCGCTCGCGCCTGGTGCTGGGCCTGTTCCTGCTGGCGCTCGGCGGGTTGATGCTGGCCATCAATCTGGGTTACCAGATGCCGATCAACTGGTGGCGCTATTTCCCGGTGCCGCTCATGGCCCTGGGCCTGCTGGGGCTCGTGCTGCCGACCCGCCACCTAGATCGCTCCGGCGGTGTCTGGTTGTTCGCGACGGGTCTGTACTGTCTCGTCGGCGTCTTCGGGATGTTCGGTCTCGGCTGGGGCTCGGCCTGGCCGATCTTCGTCATCGCCGCCGGCCTGAGTTTCCTGGTCCGCGACGCCGGCCGCGAGCGCCACCGCCGCACGCCTGACGCCTCGGGCGGGTGAGGGGATCATGGATTACGACCACGACCCTCGCGAGGTCTCGGGGCGCGATCGTCCCACTGAATCCAAGTCCTCCCACGATCATCGCGCGATGTTCTCGGCGCGGCTCGTCGTCGGCATCGTCATCGTCTTCATCGGCGCAATCCTGCTCGCCGACAATCTCGGCTGGTTCGAGGCGCGCTACGTACTGCGGAGCCTCTGGCCGCTGGCGCTCGTGTGCGTCGGCGTGGCCATGGTGCGCAGCCCGGATCACCGTCGCAGCCGCTCCTGGGGCTGGGTGCTGATCACTGTCGGTATCTGGCTGTTCCTCGATCGCGTCGGTTGGATCACCGTCAGCCTGTGGCATCTGCTGGTGCCCGGCCTGCTGTTGTTCGTCGGCGGCACGCTGGTGTGGCGCGCGGTCAATGGCCCGCCCAAGCCGCAGGAAATTTCCAGCACCGATGATCATGTCGAGTTCGTGCGCTCGTTCGCGCTGATGTCCGGCTGCGAGCTGCGGCCGGTGTCGCGGCCGTTCCGCGGCGCCGACCTCACGGCGGTGATGGGCGGCATCAAGCTCGATCTCGCGGACGCGCGCATGGAGGCCGACAGCGCCAACGTGGAAGTGTTCGCGTTCTGGGGCGGCATCGAGATCTACGTGCCGCCCGACTGGACCGTGACGAGCAAGGTGACGACGCTGCTCGGCGGCTTCGTCGACAAGCGGCGCCCGACGAGCGTCGTGCCCACCAAAACGCTGGTGGTGCGCGGCATGGTCGTGATGGGCGGGATCGAGGTCAAGAACTGATCCATGCACCCGATCCTCAAACGTCGCAGCCGCCTGGTCCTGTACCTGGCCGTCTGGATCGTTTTCGGACTGCTGCTGACGGTGGTGTTCATCTTCGGCGGGCGCGCGCCGCCGCTGTGGGCGCTCTACTTCTCGGTCCCGATGGCGATGCTGCTCGGCATGCAATCGCTCTCCTACTGGTACCTCGTGCAGTCGATGCCGCCGGGCGAGACGCCGATCGTCCGCATGGTCATCACCTGGGTCGCAGCCGGCCTCGTGTCGCTGGTCGCGTGGCTCGTGCTCGGTTACCTGTGGGCGCAGTACCTGCTGGAGCCGGGCGAGAACTACGGCAACGAGACGTACGGCATTCTCGGCCTCATGATCTTCGCCGGCGCGATCGGCATTTCGCTCGCCGTGCTCGGTCATTATCTCGCCGGCGCATTCGAGCGCTCGCGCAACGCCGAGCGGCGCGCGCTGGAGCTGCAGGTGCTGGCCCGCGAGGCTGAGCTGAAATCGTTGCGCGCGCAGCTCGATCCGCATTTCCTGTTCAACAGTCTGAACTCGGTCGCGGCGCTGATCGGCAACGACACCGCCGCCGCGCGCCAGATGTGCTTTCTCATGGCGCAGTTCTTTCGCAAGAGTCTGACGCTCGGCCGCGAGCAATCGATCCCGCTTTCCGAGGAAGTGGGGCTGGCGCAGACTTTTCTGTCGATCGAGCGCGTGCGTTTCGGGGAGCGGCTGCGCTCCAATTTCGACATCGCGCCCGACGTACGTGACGTGTCGGTGCCGCCGCTGTTCCTGCAGCCGCTCGTCGAGAACGCCGTTCATCATGGTGTCGCTCACTTGCTCGAAGGCGGCGAGGTGTGCGTCACGGCGCGGCGGCGCGAGGGCTTCGTCGAGCTCATCGTCGAGAATCCATGCGATCCGGACCGGCCGCCGTCGCGCGGCACGGGCGTCGGACTCGTCAACGTGCGCTCGCGGGTCGAGACTCTCTGCGGCCACCGCGCCAGCGTCGACGTGAACGCGACGGACGAGCGCTTCCGCGTATCGATCCTGCTGCCGTATACCGGCACCGCGGCTGCGCTGCGGGCCACTGCCTGAAGGGGAAACCACCGTGCGTGTGCTGATCGTCGACGATGAAACCCTGGCCCGCTCCCTGATGCGCGAGCACCTGACGAAGCTGTCGAACATCGAAATCGTTGGCGAAGCCGCGAACGGCTTCGAGGCCGTCAAGCTGGTCGAAGAGTTGCACCCGGAGCTGGTGTTCCTCGACATCCAGATGCCGAAGCTGTCGGGTTTCGAAGTGCTGGAGTTGCTCGGCGACAACCCGCCGTCGGTGATCTTCACCACCGCGTACGACGAATTTGCATTGCGGGCGTTCGAGGTTCACGCGGTCGACTATCTGCTGAAGCCCGTTGAGCCGCCGCGGCTTGCGGCCGCCGTCGAGCGTGCGGCGGAACGGTTGCGTAACAAGACGCCCGCGCCGTCGGCGCACGATCTCGCGGTCTCGGCGCGGCCGCCCGGCCGCAACCTCGAGCGCATCCTGATTCGCCACGAGGGCCGCGTGCATGTGTTGCCGCTCGAGCGCATCGACTTCATCGAAGCGCAGGACGACTATCTTTCCTTCTCGTGCGCCGGCAAGCGGCTGCGCAAGCAGCAGACCATGGCCGACCTCGAGAGCCAGCTGGACGCGACGCGGTTCGTGCGCATCCATCGCTCGTTCATTCTCAATGTCGAACGGCTGGCGCGCATCGACCTGTACGGCAAGGACAGCTGGCTTGCAATCCTCAGCGACGGCACCAAATTGCCGATGTCACGCACCGGCCACGCCAAGCTGAAAGAGTTGATTGGCTAGGAGTTTCCCATGAACGATTCCAACCCCCGTTCCGAAGAGTTTCAGTTCAGCGGCGACACGCTGGTGTCGAAGATCAAGGAGCTCGTGCGCGAAGGCAACATCCGCCGCATCGTCATCAAGAATGACGACGGCCGCGCGCTGCTCGACATCCCGCTGACGATCGGCGTGGTCGGCACGCTGGTCGCGCCGCAACTCGCTGCCGTCGGCGCACTGGCTGCGCTCGTGTTCCGCGGCTCGATCGTCATCGAGAAAGAGACGACGCCGCCCGCGCCGACCGTGTGAGCCGGGCACTTATTGTCCTGATCGCGTGCCTCGCGGCAGCGGGGCCGGCGCTCGCATCGTCCGACTCCCTCGACGAGTACCTGCTCGCCGCCACGCACGATCTGCCGCCGGTCGCGAAAGAGGCGTTGCAACGCGTCGGCGATCCACCGCGGCAACTGCTTGCCCTGCGCGGTTACGTCCGCGCCGGGCAGCAGCTCACTGCCCGCTGGAGCTGGTCCGCGCAAGAGATCCGCGCCTACGAGACCAGCGATGAATATCGCGAGCTGCTGACCGCGATCGAGGCGGTGCGGGACCGCTTCGAAGCGCAGAACCCCGGCTATTCCCTGTACGCGAACACCACAGCACGTAGCTTCGACCTGCAACTGCAGCGGTGGAACTCGAATCGCTCCGTCGGCGTCATCGCAGGACGGCTGCAGCAAGCGGCGTTGCGCGAGTTGTCGGCAGACGCCTATCCGGCGCATCCCGACGCCAAGGCGACCGTGCGATTCACGAATTTTCTGCGGGAATGGCGGCCAACCCCCGCAGCAGCGCCGCTCGCAGTGCCCGGACTGTCCCAGCACGGCCGCTCCCGCGCGATCGACTTCCAGATCGTGCAGAACGGCCGCATCATCGCGCCTACGGAAGTGGCGAAGGTCCGTTCAGTCTGGGAAGAGCGAGGCTGGACCCGCAAGCTTGCGACCGCGATGCGCGGCGCCCATTTCGCCGGTCCGCTGCAGTCGCCCAACGAACCCTGGCACTATGAGTACGTGCCGCGAGCGGCGCGAGGGAGTAACGAGCGATGAGCAATCGAGTCCCGCGCAATCGGGTTCCGCTTCTCTGCCTCACGGCGGCCGTGCTGGCGTCGGGCGGCTGCGCCACGCAGCGCGCCGACGTGCGCGTCGACAAGGGCGACACGGATCTCGGGAAGTGCCGCACGTTCGACTGGCGTGCCGTTTCCACCGATGCCGCCACGTTCACGGATCAACGGGTGCGTGCCGCTGCGCTGAAACATCTGGAGGACAAGGGCTACCAGCTCGCCACCGACAAGCCGGACTGCCAGGTCACGTACGTTCTCTCCACGCAGGATCGACCGAAGCCGAAGCCGAGTGTCGGCGTCGGAGTCGGCGGCGGCTCGGGTGGCGCGCGCGGCGGCATCGGCGTGAGCCTGCCGATCGGTCGCCACAAGGAGCAGATCGGCACGTTCACCATCGACATCATCGACGTCGCGCAGAACGCGCAGATCTGGAGCGGCTCCGTCGACGTCGGCATCCAGGGGCGTCAGATCAGCGACGAAGAAGCGGACGAAGCGGTCCGCCTCATTCTCGAGAAGTTCCCGGATCGCGCTTCGAAATGATGTGACGGTGCATGCGGCCCCAGCGCCGTTCGACCGCCCGCCGCTCGCGCACTGACTGCGACGCTCGCTCCGCCTCGCGCTGCAGCTTCTGATAGCTGCTCAACCTTCGCGCATCCAGACGCCCGTCCGCGACGGCCGCGTGCAATTCGCATCCGGCGTCGTCGCCATGCTGGCAATCGCGGAAGCGGCAGTTTTGCGCCAGCGCTTCGATGTCATCGAAGACCGTGCTGACTGCAGTCTCCATCGCACCGAGCTTGAGCTCGCGCATGCCGGGCGTGTCCATCACCCAGGCGCCGGACGGCAACGCGAACATCTGTCGCGAGGTCGTCGTGTGACGGCCCTTCGCGTCGTGCTCGCGGACCGAGCTCGTCGCCTGGGCTTCTGCTGCGAGCAGCGCGTTGACGAGAGTCGACTTGCCGACGCCCGATGAGCCGACGAACGCGACTGTCTGGCCGCGCGCGAGCCACGGCGCGAGAGCATCCGCTGCCGCGAGCTCGGTAGCGTTCAACGCGAGCACCGCGATGTTGCCGGCAATCGAGCGCGCCTGCGCCGCGAACGATTCCACGTCCGCACACAAGTCTGTTTTCGTCAGCACGATTACGGGCTCGACCTTGCCGTGCCGGGCAACGGTGAAGTAGCGCTCCAGCCGCGACAGATTGAAATCATCGTTGCACGATGTGACGACGAACAGCGTATCGAGATTCGCCGCAATCGCCTGCACGCGTTGCTCGACGCCCGCCGCCATGCGCGAGATCAGCGAGCGCCGCTCGAGCACGCGCAGCACCCGCGGCGCTTCGTGCTCGACCAACAGCCAGTCGCCAATCGCGACCAGTGAATCAGCGAGCCGCGGCGGTACCACGACATCGAGCGCGCCGTGCTCGGACAGCACGGTGAGCTGGCTGCGTTGCACGCTGCAGACGCGCGCGGGAAATCCCGCGCCGAGATCTTCCAGAGTCAGTTGTTGCGAATAGAAAGCCGACCAGCCGAGCCGGTCGAGTGAAGAGTCGATGAGCATTTGCGTAAACCCCGGGCCATGGCGAACCGCGACCGGTTCGAATACGAACCGATCGAGCTGCGCCGGGATCGACGCGCAAATGGCCCGTCTGATGGGCTTTAGCGAACGCTCCCGGCGGAGGTCGGGGTGCAGGCAGTCATAGTTCTCTGTGACCTCTCCGGCAGGTAGCGAAATGGGGCGCGCAGAGTAGCGCGCGTCCCGCGATCGTTCAAGGTTCAGTCCTTTTCGGGCGCGCGGAACGTGTCGTGGCAGTTCTTGCAGGCCTTGCCGAGGTCGCCGTAGGTCGACTTCACCGCGTCCACGTCGCCGGCGTTCGCGGCGGAGAGCAGTTTCGGCGCCGCATCGCTGAACACTTTCTGCGCAGCTTTGAAGTCTTCCGGCTTCTCCCAGATGACCGGCAGGGCGCGGGTCTTGCCGGCCTCGGGCCCGGTGCCGGGCGGAAACCAGCGGCCCTGGTCGATCGACGCCTCGTTGATGACCTGCGCCGCCGCTTTGATCTTCACCAGGTTCGGCGAGCCGGCGCGGCTCTGGTCACGCACGGTTTTGAACGCGTCGCCGAGCTCGTGATAGTGATCGTGTCGCGCCTTCTGCAATTCCCGTGCTGAAGCGGCGGCGAGCAACAAGCCCGCCGGCGCGGCGATGCCGAGGATCGACAGGACGACAAGCACCTTGCATCGCGCGTGCATCACTTCGCAGCCTCGGCGCACTTGCAGACATCGCAGCCCTTGTCGAACACCACTTTCCATTTGCCGTCGCTCTCGCGACGCCAGACGGAATTGAACGTGCCGACGTGCTCGCCCTGCGGATCGAACACCGGACCGCTGCTGTGCGCGAGCTGACCGGACTCGAGCACCTGCACGTCTTCCGAGCGCCACGAGAACGGCGCGTCCGGCTTTTCGTAGAGACGCTTCCAGCCCTCGACGACAGCGGCCTTGCCGCGCAGCACCTTGCTGCCGAAGAAAACCGAGTCCTCCGCGATGAACGTCGCAAACGCTTTGTGATCGCGCGCCGCCATCGTCGCAGCGAAAGCATTCTCGGCATCGCGCACTTGTTGTGTGAGTTGTTCGCGCGTTTCGGCGTGCGCGATGGAAACGAACGACAGCGCCAGCAGGCAGGCGAGCGGGAGTCTCATTGAGTGCTCCTTTTTTTGACCGGGCGGGCCAGGGCCCAGGAGCACGCAGTATGGCTACTGTCCGCCGACTTTGCTCGTCGCGATGACGTACTCGACGATTTGGGCGCGTTGCTTGTCATCAGCGATGCCGGGGAACGCCATCGAAGTGCCCGGCGCGACTGCTTGCGGGTCGCGCAGGAATTCGTTCAGTCGCTGCTCGTCCCAGTCGCCGCCGAGCTTCTTGAGCGCCGGCGTGTAGGCGTCGAAGTTCCGGGCCCCCGCGACGCCGCGGTCGAGCAGCTGGTATAGATCCGGACCCAGCCGATGCGAGAACCCGTCGTGGATGCGATGGCAGCCCGAACACGCAGTGGCGAACTGCGCGGCGCCGCCGGAAGCGGCGACGGGCTCGATCGTGACGAGTGACGCCTCATCGGTCCACAGCAGCAGGCGACCGTCATCCAGCTCCTGCAGATCGCGTACGCGCTTTTGCACCGGGATCGGCTCGGTCACGACCGCGCGATCGCCATCCAGCACGACACGGTAGAGAGAGCGGGAGCCGAGCGTGCCGATCATCAGGTCGCCACGCCAGATCGGGAAGCGCTCGCCCTGGATCTGCACCAGGTCCGAGATGCCGACGCCGGGCAACCAGGCGTACACCGGCTGCCGGAAACCCTCGTGATGTCCCTGTTGCTGACTCAACGGCCAGATCAGTGCGCCGTAGTCGGTGCCGTAAGTGACGAGCGGCCAGCCGTAATTCGCGCCCGGCTGCAGCAGGTTCAGCTCGTCGCCGCCTTGCGCCGAATGCTCGGTTTCCCAGATCCGCCCGTCCCGCGCGGCGTACAGCCCCTGCGGATTCCGGTGGCCGAGCGTATTGATCGACGCTGCATGCGTTCGCAGATCGATACGGATCGTCTTGCCGTACGTCGCCTGCGGATCCTGCGCGTATGCGGGACTGCCCTCGATCCCGGAAAAGCCCTGATCGCCCTGCGACAGCAGCAGCGTATTCGCATCGAGCAGCATCAGCCGGCCACCGATCTCTTCGCCGCGGA
>DATEKT010000073.1:0-8218 GCA_035277305.1 Steroidobacteraceae bacterium
CTCACGCAGCAGCTGGTGAAGAGCTACTTCCTCGACAACCGCCGCACGCTGGGACGCAAGCTCGAGGAAGCGATGATGGCGTGGCTGCTCGAAGTGCACTTCGAGAAGCAGGACCTGATGAACGCGTACATCAACGAGATCTATCTCGGCCAGGACGGCAATCGGGCGGTGCACGGCTTCGGTCTCGCCAGCCAGTTCTACTTCGGCAAACCGCTCGCGGAGCTGCAGCTGCACGAAGTGGCGTTGCTGGTCGCGATCGTGCGCGGCCCTTCGTATTACGACCCGCGCCGGCATCCGGACCGGGTGCGGGCGCGGCGCGACCTGGTGCTGAAGCTGATGGCGCAATACAAGGTCGTCGACGAAAAGGCTGCGCAGGAAGCGGCGAAGCGCCCCCTGGGCATCGTCAGCTCGTCGACACAGGCCGGCGGCTACTACCCCGCGTTTCTCGATCTGGTTCGGCGCACGCTGCGCCGTGACTATCGCGAGGAGGATCTGACCGAAGCCGGATTGAAGATCTTCTCGACGCTCAGTCCGCTCATCCAGAGTCACGCGGAGAAGGCGCTGGCGCAGGAGCTGGACCGCCTCGACAAGGCGCGCAAGCAGAAGACGCAGAACAAGCTCGAAGGCGTCGTGGTCGTCACGGCGCCGCAGAACGGCGAAGTGATCGCGATGGTCGGCGGCAGGCAGGCGAGCTTCGACGGCTTCAATCGCGCGCTCGACGCGCACCGCTCGATCGGCTCGCTCGTAAAGCCCGTCATCTATCTCGCGGCGATCGAGAGCGGCCGCTACAACGCAACGTCGATCGTCGAGGACGGTCCGGTCGAAGTGAAGCTGCCGAACGGCCAGGTGTGGGCGCCGAAGAACATTTCCGAGGAGTACTACGGACCGGTGCCGCTCGTGCGCGCGCTGGCGCAGTCGCTGAATCTCGCGACCGTGCGTCTTGGGCTCGACGTCGGCCTGAAGAAGGTCACGAATGAATTCGTCGCGCTCGGACTGGAGCGCGAGCCGCCGCAGCTGCCTTCTGTCTTGCTGGGTGCGCTCGATGTTTCGCCACTGGAAGTCGCACAGCTGTACAACGCTTTCGCGAATGGCGGCTTCAGCACGCCGCTGCGCGCCGTGCGCGCGGTCGTCGATGCTGAGGGCAAACCGCTCAAATCTTTCGCTCTCGAAGTCACGCCGGTCGCCGACAGCCAGGCCGTCTACCAGGTGAACCGCATGCTGGTGCAGGTGATGGAGCACGGCTCGGGACAGGCGGCGCGGGCGCAGATCCCGCCGGAGATCGTGGTCGCGGGCAAGACGGGCACGTCATCCGACTATCGCGATAGCTGGTTCGCGGGTTTCTCGGGCAACACGCTCGCGGTCGTGTGGATCGGCTACGACGACAATTCGCCGACCGGGCTCACGGGCTCGTCCGGCTCCCTGCCGGTCTGGTCGCGCCTGATGCGCTCGATCGGAACAACGTCCTGGAGCGCGCCGTTGCCTGAGGGCCTCGAGGACGTATCGGTCGAATTCATGACCGGTCTCGCCGCTGGCCCGAACTGCGCCGGCGAGCAAGTAGTGACGATTGCAGTGCCCACCGGCACGCAGTTGCCCGTCAAGCCCGGCTGCGAACCCAGCGCACTGGGCACATTCGGCGACCGGGCCCGCGAATGGTGGCGCAGCGTCGTAAGATAGTCAGAGTGACGAGCAGCAACAGACAACATCGGTGGCGAGGATGGGCGGTGCTATTGGCCAGCGCCGCGCTGACCGCGTGTGCGGTGCCTTCGCCGTATGAGAAGCCCGCGCCTCCGCCGCAGCAGCAGCCGCCTGAAACTCCACCCGAAACGCGCCCGGGCGAGTCGCCCTCGACGACGCCCGAGCCCACTCCACCGCCGGCTCCCGTGGTTCGCGAGCCAACGCTTGGGGCTGCGTCGCGAGCGCTGGTGAGCCAGGCACAGACGCAGATGGCAGCCAAGAATTACGTGGTGGCCGCGTCTTCGATCGAGCGCGCGCTGCGCATCGAGCCCGACAATCCGCTGCTGTGGATCGAGCTCGGCAAGGTGCGCTTCGCAGAGGGCAACTATGTCCAGGCCGAGAACATGGCGCGCAAGGCGGTGACCATGTCGGTGAATGCGCCGCGAGCGCGATCGTCGGCGTGGCGATTGATCGCGGATTCGTATCGCGCACGCGGCAAGAATATCGAAGCGCAGGAAGCGCAGGCACGCGCCGACAGTCTCAACCAGGGATGAGGTTGGCGACGAACTGGCGTGTCGCCGCCTCCCAGGTGTGCGACAACGCGAACGCGCGGCAATGCGCGGGATTCAACTGCAGCGCTGCCAACGCTGCGACACGCAAGTCTTCATGCAGTACGCCGGTCGCGCCGTTCTCGATGACGTCGATCGGGCCGGTCACCGGATACGCGGCGACCGGAACACCGCACGCCAGCGCTTCGAGCAACACGAGTCCGAAGGTATCGGTGCGGCTCGGAAAGACGAACACATCTGTCGCCGCGAGGTACGCCGCGAGCTCCGCGCCGAACTTGTAGCCGACGAATCGCGCGGCGGGAAACCGCGCCTCGAGCGAGCGCCGCTCGGGACCATCGCCGATCACCAGCTTCGTGCCCGGCAAGTCGAGCGCGAGAAAGGCTTCGATGTTCTTCTCGACCGCGACGCGTCCCATGTACACGAAGACCGGTCGCGGCAGATCGAGGAGTTCCTTCGCTCCGGGCGTGAACAGCTCGACGTCGACGCCGCGCGTCCAGCGCACTATGTTGCGAAAGCCCCGTGTTTCCAGCTGTTTCTGCAGCGTCGGCGTCGCGACCATCGTGCGCGCGGCGGCCGAATGAAAGCGGCGCAGATGCGCATAGCTGAGCGCGAGCGGAATCGGTGCGCGTGCCCGCACGTATTCCGGAAACTGCGTGTGATACGAAGTCGTGAACGGAAGCCGGTTGCGTACGCACCAGCGGCGCGCCGCCATGCCCAGCGTTCCCTCGGTCGCGATGTGGATGCAGTCGGGTGCGAAGTCGCGCAGCAGCTTCGACAACCGGCGGTACGGGAACCACGCGAGCCGGATTTCGGGATACGTCGGACACGGGAACGTGCGGAACTGGTTCGGCTCGATAACCCGCACATCGTGGCCGCTCATGCTCAGCGTCTGCGCCGTCGTGCTGAGTGTCTGGACGACGCCGTTGGTCTGCGGTCGCCACGCATCGGTCACGATCGCGATCTTCACGCCGCCTGCTCGACCTCGATCGGGCGCGGCGCGAGCTCGCCGCTGTGCGTGATCACCTGTTTGCTTTCAGTCCAGCGCAACAGGCTCAACCGGCCCTGGAAGTCCTCGGTGAGCGTGGTGCAGCTCTCGACCCAGTCGCCGTCGTTGCAATAGAGCACGCCGTCGATCTGCGAGATTTCGGCGCGATGGATGTGGCCGCAGACCGCGCCGTCGAGGCCGCGGCGCCGCGCTTCGTGCGCGAGCGCGCGCTCGAAGTTCGCGATGTACTTCACCGCGTTCTTCACCTTGTACTTCAGATAAGCCGCGAGCGACCAGTACGGGAAGCCGAACGCGCGGCGTAGCAGGTTCACGTAGCGATTCAGTTTGAGCACCGCGGCGTAGGCGCGATTGCCGAGCGCTTCGAGCAGCGGGCTCGCCTTGATGACGCCGTCGAACTCGTCTCCGTGCAGCACTAGCAGTCGCCGCCCGTCGGCGGTCTCATGAATCGCCTCGCGCAGGATCTCGACGTTGCCGAACACCATCCCGTCGTAGTCGCGGAACAGGTGATCGTGATTGCCGGGGATGTAGACGACGCGCGTGCCGTGCTTGGCCTTGCCGAGGATCGTGCGGATGACGTCGTTGTGAGCCTGCGGCCAGAAGAACGACTTACGCAGGCTCCACAGGTCGATGATGTCGCCCACGAGGTAGAGCGTTTCGGTCTCGACCGAGCGCAGGAAGTCCAGCAGGTAAGCGGCGCTGCAGCCGCGGAATCCCAGATGGACGTCCGAGATGAACACGGTCCGAAACCGGAAGGTCGGTTTGGCTGGCGGCGGGCTCATGGCGCGCAGAGTCGCGGTGCGCCGTGAAGCGAATGTGACAGGCCGGGGAAGATTCCTTTACGCAGTGAGGGGCTTGCGCGGCGGACCTCTATGACAGCTCATGATGTGGACATAACGTGGGGCGCTGTGAGCCACGTGGAGTGGCCCGCGGAGCAAATTGACGGTCTACTGATCCACTACCCAGCTTCTCGGATCGTTTGCATGCATCATATTTCCCACTTTAATTTTTTAATAGATAGATAGGAGATTATTTGGTTCTATGAGTACAAGAGTGGGATAATTAGAGTACGAATCGGACTTTTCTCAACGCAAAGTGGATCAGCCACGTCCACGACTTCGCCGCGGGCGCTCCGCCGGCTATGCTCACCGCCATGATCGGTCTGCTGCAACGCGTCACGCATGCGGAAGTCCTTGTCGACACCCGAATCGTCGGGTCCATCGAGGCCGGCCTGATGGTCCTGGTCGCCGTCGAGCGTGGCGATACTGAGCAGCAGGCGGATCGGCTGCTCGAGCGGCTTCTGACCTACCGGGTATTCGGCGACGCCGAGGGGCGCATGAATCGCAGCCTGCAGGACACCGGCGGCGGGCTGCTGCTGGTCTCGCAATTCACGCTGGCGGCAGACACGCGCAAAGGCACGCGCCCCGGCTTCAGCCCCGCGGCCGAGCCGCAGGAAGGAAAAAGACTGTTCGACTATCTCGTAGCGCAGGCACGCGCGCGCCACCCGATCGTCGCAACCGGAGAGTTCGGCGCGCGCATGCAGGTGACGCTGACCAATGACGGGCCCGTGACGTTTTGGCTGCAGGTCGGCGCTGTAGGGTGATGACCGTCGCAATTGCGATCTGCTGAACGATCTGTAACCGCCGGGGTCAGCCTTTTGGGCGTATCATCGCCCCGCTTATCTGCAGGAGAGAATGATGGGTATCGGCTTCAAAGAGCTGTTGATCATCCTGGCGATCGCGCTGCTGATTTTCGGCGCGAAGCGCCTCAAGACGATCGGCTCCGATCTCGGCGGCGCGGTCAAAGGGTTCAAGAAGGCGATGGAAGAGGGTGACGACAAAGAGAGCCGTCAGCTGAATGCGCCTGACCAGAAGGATGCGGATTTCGATTCGACACCTTCCAAGACCGGCACCAAGTCCAACGTCTGAGGCCGCGCGGCCAGACCCGCGTCGCCTCTCCCGCACGATTTCCTTCCAGGCCCGATGTTCGAAGTCGGCTTCACCGAGATCCTCCTGATCCTGGGCATCGCATTGCTGGTGCTCGGTCCCGAAAAACTGCCTGGGCTCGCTGAAAAGGTCGGCCGCTGGACCGGCCGCGCGCGCGCGATGGCGCGGCAGTTGCGCACCCAGCTCGAGCACGAAGTCACGATGGAAGAGATGACTCGCTCGCGAGCGGCACAACCGACGCCTGCGCCTGCGCCGCCACCTGAAGCCGCGCCCCCCGATCCGGCTCCGACCGCCGGCGGTCCGGAGCTCGATCTCGACGCGAAGGTCTCGGGCATCGAGCCTGGTGCCGATCCCGCGGCGGAGGCAGCAGCCGACGCCGCCGTCGCCGCCGATGTGCCGCTGAAGAAGTCCGCCCCATGAGCGAGCCGGATCGCGAGTCGCTGGCGGAAGGGACGCTGATCTCGCATCTGGTCGAGCTGCGGCAACGATTGATGAAGGCCGTCATTGCGGTGGCGATCTGCTTCGCTCCTTGCGCCTGGTTTGCCAACGATCTGTTCACTCTGGTCTCGAAGCCGCTCAGCGAGAAGCTGCCGAACGGCGGCCAGATGATTTCCACCAGCCTGATCTCGCCGTTCATGGCGCCGCTCAAGCTGTCACTGTTCGTCGCGGTCTTCATCGCGATGCCGTACGTGCTGTACCAGGTGTGGGCGTTCGTCGCGCCCGGACTCTACAAGCGCGAAAAGCGCTTCGCGATCCCGCTCGTCGTCTCGAGCATCGTGCTGTTCTACTGCGGCGTCGCGTTCGCCTACTACGTAGTGTTTCCTCTGATGTTCGCGTTCCTGACCACGACCGCGCCCACCGGCTGGCAAGTGACTCCGGACATCACGAATTATCTCGATCTGGTGCTGATGCTGTTCTTTGCGTTCGGCGTCGCCTTCGAAACGCCGGTCGCGACGGTGCTGCTCGCCGCAACGGGAATCGTCCGCATCGAGACCATGACCAAGAACCGCGGCTACGTAATCCTGGGAATCTTCGTGATCGCGGCGTTCCTCACGCCGCCCGATGCGCTCTCGCAGACGGCCATGGCCATCCCGATGTGGCTCCTGTACGAGATCGGCATCGTCATGTCCCGGATCCTGCTCCGGGAAAAACTGGCGCAGCAGCGCTCCGAAGAGCAGAGCGCGAGCAGCTGATCGCGAAGCTGAACGGGGGCAGGTGTATACACCGGAACCGTTTCAGCTCCTTGCCCCGGCGCGCGCTCTTCGGTGAGACTGGCGCACCTTTGCAACATCCCTGTCACTAACAACAGGCAACCAGCGCGTCCGCCTCGCCGGACGCGCCCACGACCGCAGGATGGGCCCAGCCACATGAACCAGAGCATCGAGCGCGATTCCACCCAGGGACCTCAGCTTTTCGGTCAGCCGCGTGGACTCGCGACGCTGTTCATGACGGAGATGTGGGAACGGTTCACCTATTACGGGATGCGCGCGATCCTGATCCTGTTCATGGCCGGCGCGGTCGCGGACGGCGGACTCGGCATCGATGACAAGACCGCCAGCGCCGTCTATGGCCTGTACATCGCCGCCACTTATCTGTTGGCGCCGCTCGGAGGATGGATCGCAGACCGTTTGATCGGTCAGCAGCGCGCAGTCATCTGGGGTGGCGTACTGATCATGCTCGGCAACGGCTCGCTGGCCGCAGGAGACACGAAGCTGTTCTTCATCGGGCTGCTGGTCATCGTGCTCGGCGTCGGTCTGCTGAAGCCGAACATCAGCGCCATCGTCGCGCAGCTATATCCCGAAGGCGGCGCGCGTCGCGACGCCGGCTTCTCGATTTTCTACATGGGCATCAACCTCGGCGCGTTCCTCGGCTCGATCTTCGTGCCGATCGTCGCCGCGGCGTACGGCTGGAGTGCGGGCTTCGCGCTGCCTGCCGTCGGCATGCTGCTCGGCCTGGTGCAGTTCCAGGTGACGAAGAGTTACCTCGGCACTTCCGGCGTCGTGCCACTCGGCAAGCCGGCGACGTGGTGGCCGATCGTCGGCTTCATGGCGGTCGTAGTGGTGGTCGCGGCGCTGGGACTGTCCGGCAAGCTCGATCTCAATCCGGTGCGCATCTCGGCGGTCGCGAACTGGACCATGATTGCGCTGGCAGCCGGCTACTTTGCGTATCTCGCTTTCTTCGCCGGACTGGATCTCAACGAGCGCAAGCGCGTCGTCGCGATGATCGCGCTGTTCGCCGCGTGCGCGATGTTCTGGGCCGGCTTCGAGCAAACCGGCGCGTCGCTCAACCTGTTCGCCGATCGGCACACCGATCGCATGATCTTCGGCTGGGAGATGCCGGCGGGCGTGCTGCAGGGTGTGAATCCCGTCTTCATCATCATCTTCGCGCCCGTGATCGCCTGGATATGGGTGACGCTCGGCAAGCGCAACCTGGATCCGTCCGCGCCGTTCAAATTTGCCATCGGCCTGATCCTGATGGGCGTGGGCTTCTTCGTGATGTACTTGGCCGCGCACTACGTCGTGATGGGCGAGAAGGTGCTGCCGACCTGGCTCATGCTCACATACCTGTTCCATACCTTCGGCGAGCTGTGTCTGAGCCCGGTCGGCCTCAGCTCGATGACCAAGCTCGCGCCGGCGCGCTTCGTCGGCCAGGTGATGGGCCTGTGGTTCCTCGCCACCGCGATCGGCAACAACCTCGCCGGCCAGTTCTCGGGCGAGTTCGACCCGAACAATCTTCCGAGCATGCCGGGCCAGTTCCTCTATCTCTTCTGGTGGGGTGTGATCGCCGGCGCCGTGTTGCTGGTACTCACGCCGTTCATCAAGAAGATGATGGCCGGGGTGAAATGACGTCGTCGGGCTGAAGCCCGAACTGCAGGGGACGATGATGAGAAATTCGGTACGGCTCGCGGCCGCGATCGCGGCTGTCGTTGCAATCGCCAGCGGCTGCAGCCGCGACACATCGAAGAGCGCGGCGGCGCCGAAGGAAAGCGCGGACGAGTTCGTCGCCCGCATCAACAGCGAGATGAC
>DATEKT010000074.1:0-15917 GCA_035277305.1 Steroidobacteraceae bacterium
CGCCCGGGACCACGCCTTCTTCGACGGCTGCACGGGTCGCGTGCAGGGCGTCTTCGACGCGGGCCTTCTTTTCCTTCATCTCGACTTCGGTCGCGGCGCCGACTTTGATCACGGCCACGCCGCCGGAGAGCTTGGCAACGCGCTCCTGCAGCTTCTCCTTGTCGTAATCGGAGGTGGCTTCCTCGACCTGCTTGCGGATCTGCTCGACCCGCGCCTTGATGTCGGAGTTCTTGCCCTTGCCGTCGATGATCGTGGTGTTCTCTTTCTCCACGACGATCTTCTTCGCCTCGCCGAGGTCGTTCAGCGTCGCCTTCTCCAGCGACAGGCCGACTTCATCGGAGATCACCTGGCCGCCGGTCAGGATCGCGATGTCCTGCAGCATGGCCTTGCGACGGTCGCCGAAGCCCGGCGCCTTGACGGCCGCGACCTTGACGATGCCGCGGATCGTGTTCACGACCAGCGTCGCGAGCGCTTCGCCTTCGACGTCTTCCGCAATGACCAGCAACGGACGGCCGGCCTTCGCGATGCCTTCCAGCAACGGCAGCATTTCGCGGACGTTGGAGATCTTCTTTTCGTACAGCAGGATGTACGGGTTATCGAGCTCCGCAGTCTGGTTCTGCTGGTTGTTGATGAAATACGGCGAGAGGTAGCCGCGATCGAACTGCATGCCCTCGACCACGTCGAGCTCGTTCTGCAGGCTGGTGCCTTCCTCGACCGTGATCACGCCTTCCTTGCCGACCTTCTCCATCGCGTCCGCGATCGTCTTGCCGATCGACTCGTCGGAGTTCGCGGAGATCGTGCCGACCTGCGCGATCGCCTTCTGGTCCTTGCACGGCTTCGACAGGCGCTTGAGCTCGTCGACCGCGGTGCTGACGGCGGCGTCGATGCCGCGCTTCAGGTCCATCGGGTTGGCGCCGGCGGCGACGGCCTTGAGGCCTTCGCGCACGATCGCCTGGGCGAGCACCGTCGCAGTCGTGGTGCCGTCGCCGGCCTCGTCAGAGGTGTTGGAAGCGACTTCCTTCACCATCTGCGCGCCCATGTTCTCGAACTTGTCCTTGAGCTCGATTTCCTTCGCGACCGACACGCCGTCCTTGGTGACGGTGGGGGCGCCGAAGCTCTTCTCGAGCACTGCGTTGCGGCCCTTCGGGCCGAGCGTCGCCTTTACGGCGTTCGCGAGAATGTTGACACCCTTGAGCATGCGCGCGCGGGCGTCATCACTGAAACGTACTTCTTTAGCTGCCATGTGAGTCGAACCTCTTTGCGAATTACTTCTCGATAACGGCCATCACGTCTTCTTCGCGCATGACGAGAAGCTCATCGCCGTCGACTTTGACTTCGGTGCCGCTGTACTTGCCGAACAGGATGTGGTCGCCGACTTTCACGTCCAGCGGGCGGACCTCGCCGTTCTCCAGGATCTTGCCCTTGCCCACCGCGATGACCTTGCCCTTGATCGGCTTCTCGGTCGCGGAATCGGGAATCACGATGCCGCCGGGGGAGGTGCGCTCCTCGTCGAGGCGCTTGATGATCACGCGGTCGTGGAGCGGGCGAATCTTCAGTTTCTCAGCCATAGGACAAACCTCGATGAAGGTCGATATTCGTATTGGGATCGGGGGTCGAGGGCGTTAGCACTCAACCCAAGCGGGTGCTAATAATAGGCAGGAAATGTTCAATTTCAAGACGTTCGCGGGGCATGGCGCCCTGCCCCGGGATTAACCCCATGAGCGATCAGGTGATTCTCGCGCTCACGACCTGCCCCGATGAGGCCTCGGCGCAGGCCCTCGCCACAGCGCTCGTCCAGGAGCGGCTGGCAACGTGCGTCAATCGGGTCGGCGGATTACGCTCGACCTACATTTGGGACGGGCGTCTCCAGGACGAAGCGGAGATTCTGTTAATCATGAAGACCACGGCCGCCCAGCTCGGGGAGCTGCAGGCGCGCCTGCAGGCCCTGCACCCCTACGAGCTGCCGGAATTGCTGGCAATTGCCGTCGCGGGCGGGAACGAACGCTATCTCGAGTGGGTCCGAATGGGCGTCGCAGGAAAGGGCGAATGAAGATGATCGGACGGGTGATGCTGGTGCTGCTCGCGCAGCTGCTGCTCGTTGCGGCGGCGAGTGCCAAGGACGACTTCCTGTCGCCTGACAAGGCCTATCGCTATACGACGCGTGTCGAAGGCGACCGCCTGATCGTGGCCTGGGACATCCAGAAGGGCTACTACCTCTACAAGAAGAAGATGGGCGTGGTCTCGTCGACCGCGAATGCGCAGCTCGGCGAGCCGCTGTGGCCGAAGGGCGAAGATCACACCGACGAGTATTTCGGCACGCAGGAGGTCTATCGCGGCAAGGTCGAAGTGCCCGTGCCCATCGTGGTCAGCGGCTCGCGACCGCCGGTGCTCAATGTCGAGCTCCGCTTGCAGGGCTGCGCGGACGCAGGCCTGTGCTACCCGCCGCAAAAATGGAAGACCGAGGTCAAGCTCCCCGCGGCTGCCGGTGGTGGCGGACTGAGCTCGCTGCTCGGCAAGAAATCTGCAGCAGCCGGCAATCAGAACGAGTTCCTGCCGCCCGATGAAGCGTTTCGCTTCGGCGCGGGCCTGCCGCAGGCCGACTCCGTCCCGCTCACCTGGGTGATCGCTGACGGCTACTACCTCTACAAGGATCGCATCAGCGTCGAGAGCGCGACGCCGAACGTGCAGATCGGCAAGCTTGTGCTGCCGAAGGGCAAGCCCAAGCACGACGAATACTTCGGCGACACCGAGGTGTACTACGAAGTGCTCGAAGCGACGCTGCCGGTCGCACGCGCGGCGAGCAGCGAAGCGCAGCCGCTGAAGTTGAAAGTGACGTACCAGGGCTGCGCCGACGGCGGCCTCTGCTACAACCCGATCACGAAGGAAGCGACCATCGAATTGCCGCCGACGGCGGCAGCCACGAGCTTGCCTGCGTCGGTCGCGCCGACCTCGTCGTCCGGTGGCGGTGAAGTCAAAGTCGCCGAGCAGGATCGCCTGGCCCAGGCGCTGCAGGGAGACAACCTGCCCTACGCGCTGCTCCTGTTCTTCGGCGCCGGCCTGCTGCTCTCGCTTACGCCGTGCGTGCTGCCGATGATTCCGATTTTGTCGGGCATCATCGTCGGTCAGGGCGCCGGCGTAACCCGCGCACGCAGCTTCGCCCTGGCTCTGACGTATTCGCAGGGCATGGCGCTTACATACGCGGCGGCCGGAGCAATCTTCGTTCTCGCGTTCCGGCAGACACCGCAGGCCTTCTTCCAGTCGGTGCCGGTCATCACGTTCATGGTGTTGCTGTTCATCGCGCTCGCACTGGCGATGTTTGGCTTGTACACGCTGCAGATGCCGAGCGCTCTGCAAACGCGACTGACCAACGTGAGCAATGAGCAGAAGGCCGGCACGTTCGTCGGCACGTTTGTCATGGGCGCGCTGTCGGCGCTCGTGGTTACCGCATGCGTCGCGCCGGCAATCATCGCTGCGCTGTCGGTGATCAGTCAGTCGCGCCAGGTGCTGCGCGGCGCGGTTGCTCTGTATGCGACCGGCGTGGGCATGGGCGTGCCGCTATTGATCGTCGGCGCATCGGCCGGGCAGCTGCTGCCGAAAGTCGGACCGTGGATGGACACGGTGAAGCAGATGTTCGGCGTGCTGTTCCTCGGGGTCGCCGTCTACATCGCGCAGCCGTTGCTGCCCGATGCGGTATCGATGATGTTGTGGTCGGCGCTTGCGGTGATCAGCGGCTTCTGGGTGTTCTCGCTGAAAGGCCGTGACGGCTCGCCGATCGCATCGCCGGTCCGCGCCGTCGGGTTGCTCGTGCTGCTGTACGGTGTCGCGCTCTTGGTAGGTGCCGCTTCCGGGGGCCACGATCCGCTACAACCGCTGGGAAACCTCAGCGTGTCGAGCGGCGCGGCGGGAAGAGCCGCGAATGGCAACGAGCACGCCGTCGCCTTCCGCCGCATCAAGTCCGTCGCCGACCTCGAGCGCGAGGTGGCGGCAGCGAGCGCTGCCGGCAAGCCCGTGATGCTCGACTTCTATGCCGACTGGTGCGCGTCGTGCAAAGAGATGGAGAAATACACGTTCCCGGATCCGCAGGTGCAGGCGCTGCTCGCAGACGCCGTGCTGCTGCAGGCGGACGTCACCAAGAACGATGACGACGACCGCGCGCTGCTGAACCGCTTCGAGATCTTCGGACCGCCGACGATCGCCTTCTTCGGCAGCGACGGAGTCGAGCGGAAAAATTTCAGGCTGGTAGGATTCTCGCCGGCCGCTCGTTTCGCCGAGCATGTGAAAGCAGCCTTCGCGAGTTGATATGAAGATCACGGGTTACGTTGCGGTTGCCGCAATCGCGGCGACTGCGGGGTTCTTTCTCTACCGTTACGGCGTCGAGCACGCCGCGACCACCCAGGTCGTGTCGGGCCCGATCGCCGTGCAAGCGAGCGCGGAACCCGCGGCGCCGCCGGCCGAAGAGGCCGCCGGCATCCCCGCCACGCTCCCCGACTTCACCCTCGGCGACCTGGACGGCAAGCCGCGCTCGATCCTGAGCTGGCCCGGCAAGTCGATGATCGTCAACTTCTGGGCGACCTGGTGCGCACCGTGCCGCAAGGAGATCCCGCTGCTTGGCGAGTTGCAGAAGCAGCATGGCGGCGAGGGTTTCCAGGTCGTCGGCGTCGCCGTCGACATCCGCGAGGACGTGGTCAAGTACGCGAAGGAAATGAAGATCGAGTATCCGATCCTGACCGGCGAGCAGGACGGTCTCGACGCCGTGAACAAGTTCGGCCAGGGCTCCATCGGCTTCCCGTTCACGGTGTTCACGGACAACCAGGGCCGGGTCGTCCTGTTCCACCTCGGCGAGATCAAAAAGGAGCAGGCCGACGTGCTGCTCGGCGCGGTCCGCCAGGTCAACAAAGGCGAGCTGACGCCAGAAGCCGCGCGCGTCGTTGCAGCCAAACAACTCGCCGCGCTCGATCCTGCTCACGCCGACGGCTGACGAGCCGCGGCGCATTCCCAAAGCGATTTTTCCTGCATGCGCCCTGCGCGCCGCAGCCGTGCGAATGCGCCGTCCACGCGCCGATGTTGCGTATTGCCGGCAGGGCAAGAGCCGGCCGGCCCGGCAATTCGCAGCTATTCATCGCCAAATCGCCGGTAATCTGATTAAATTCGCCGCCATCTGCGTTGAAGTCGTCCCTGGCAGCCTAAGAATCAGTACAAGGCTCATGGCCCACCTTTTGCTCCTCAACGGCCCGAATCTGAACCTGCTCGGCACGCGCGAGCCGGGGCTCTATGGCGCCGTCACGCTGGAGCAGGTCGTCGCGCGGCTCAGTCAGCTCGCGTCCGAGACGGGGCATCACCTGTCGGCGTTCCAGAGCAACGCGGAGGCCGAGTTGCTGACGCGCATTCACGAGGCGCCGACGACGCACGTCGCCTTCATCATCTTCAACCCGGCGGCATTCACCCACACCAGCATCGCGCTGCGCGACGCGCTGCTGGCCGTGAAGATCCCGTTCATCGAAGTGCACCTGAGCAACGTACAGGCGCGCGAAAACTTTCGTCATCACTCCTACTTCTCGGACATCGCCGTGGGCACGATCGCCGGACTCGGCGCCATCGGCTACGAGCTGGCACTGCGCGCCGCCGCGCATCACCTCGCCACCGGTCGCAAGTAAGGAAAAGAACAAGAGGACTCGCAATGGATATTCGCAAGGTCAAGAAGCTCATTGAGCTGCTCGAGGAATCCGGCATTGCCGAGATCGAGATCAGCGAAGGCGAAGAGTCGGTGCGCATCAGCCGCTATCCGGCGGGCGGCCCTGCTCCCGCGCCTGTCGTGCATTACGCGCCCGCGCCGATGGCTCCCATGGCGGCGCCGATGGCAGCAGCTGCGGCAGCACCAGTCGCCGCCGCGCCTGCCGCGCCGGTGGCAGCGGCCAAAGCGGATCACACCGTTACTGCGCCCATGGTCGGCACGTTCTACGTAGCCGCGACGCCCGGCGCCAAGGCATTCGTCGACATCGGCAGCGAGGTCAACGTCGGCGACACGCTGTGCATCATCGAAGCCATGAAGATGATGAACCAGATCGAATCGGACAAAGCCGGACGCGTCACCGCGGTCCTGGTGAAGAACGGCGACCCGGTCGAATTCGGCCAGCCGTTGTTCATCATCGAATAACAAGCGCTCCATGCTGGAAAAAGTCGTCATCGCCAATCGCGGCGAAATCGCGCTTCGCATCCTGCGCGCGTGTCGCGAGCTCGGCATCAAAACGGTCGCCGTGCATTCCACGGCGGATTTCAACCAGAAGCACGTGCTGCTCGCCGACGAGTCCGTGTGCATCGGCCCGCCGCCCTCGAAAGAGAGCTACCTCAACATGCCGGCGATCATCAGCGCCGCCGAGGTGACCGATTCGGTCGCGATCCATCCGGGCTACGGCTTCCTGTCGGAGAACGCCGATTTCGCCGAGCGCGTCGAGAAGAGCGGCTTCATCTTCGTCGGGCCGAAGCCGGAAACGATCCGCATGATGGGCGACAAGGTCTCGGCCATCAAAGTGATGAAGGCCTCGGGCGTGCCGTGCGTGCCCGGCTCCGACGGGCCGCTCGGCAACGTGCCGGAAGAAAACTTCCGCATCGCCAACGAGCTCGGCTATCCCGTCATCATCAAGGCTTCGGGCGGCGGCGGCGGCCGCGGCATGCGCGTCGTGCACAGCGATGCCACGCTGTTGAACGCGATCATGGTGACGCAGGGCGAAGCGCTGGCGGCCTTCGGCAACGCCGAGGTCTACATGGAGAAGTTCCTCGAGAAGCCGCGCCACATCGAGATCCAGGTGCTCGCCGATCACTACGGCAACGTGGTGCACCTGGGCGAGCGCGACTGCTCGCTGCAACGCCGCCACCAGAAGGTCATCGAAGAAGCGCCGGCGCCCGGCATCACGCCCAAGCAGCGCAAGGCGATCGGCGACCGCTGTATCGCGGCGTGCAGCGAAGTCGGCTATCGCGGCGCGGGCACGCTGGAGTTCCTGTACCAGGACGGCGAGTTCTACTTCATCGAAATGAACACGCGCGTACAGGTCGAGCACCCGGTGACCGAGCAGATCACCGGCATCGACATCGTCAAGGCGCAGCTGCGCATCGCCGGCGGCGAGCGCCTGCAATGGACGCAGAACGACATTGTCATTCGCGGTCACGCGATCGAGTGCCGCATCAACGCCGAGGATCCGAAGGGCTTCATCCCTTCCCCGGGCCCGGTGAAGCTGTTCCATGCGCCGGGCGGGCCGGGCATTCGCGTCGACAGCCATCTCTACAGCGGCTACACGGTGCCGCCGTTCTATGACTCGATGATCGGCAAGGTGATCGCGTACGGCGAAGATCGCGACACGGCGATCGCGCGCATGAAGAACGCGCTGTCGGAAATGGTCATCGAGGGCATCAAGACCAACATCCCGCTGCACCAGGAAATCTTCAACCACGCCGCGTTCAAGGCCGGCGGCCTGGACATTCACTACCTGGAGCGGCGGCTCGGCATAAAGTGACGGCGCGATGCCGTTCCTGCAACTGACGCTGCCCATCGGCTCGGCCGATCCCACGCCCTTCGAGGACGCGCTGCTGGCGGCGGGCGCGTCATCGATCACGCTCGAGGACGCCGGCGACGATCCGGTGCTGGAGCCACCTCCAGGCTCGACGCCGTTGTGGCCTCGAGTGCGCATCAAGGCGCTGTTCGACGCGGCTGCCGATCCCGAAGCGCTGCGCGCCTTGTTCGCCAACGCGACCTTCGAGCAGATCGCCGATCGCGCATGGGAACGCGAATGGCTGAAAGACTTCCGGCCGATGCGCTTCGGGCAGCGGCTGTGGATCTGTCCGGGCGGTCAGCGCCCGCAGCTCGACGAAGCGGCGACAGCGTGCCTCATCGAGCTCGACCCAGGCCTGGCATTCGGCACCGGCACGCATCCGACGACCGCGCTGTGCCTGGAATGGCTGGACGCCGCACAGCTGCAAGGCAGATCCGTGATCGACTACGGCTGCGGATCGGGCGTGCTCGCAATCGCTGCGCTGAAGCTCGGCGCCGCTGGCGCGCTCGCAGTCGATATCGACCCGCAAGCGCTGCTTGCAACTCGCGACAACGCTGAACGAAATGGCGTGGCCGAGCGCTTGAGCGTGACTGCGCCGGACGGAGCGGATCGCGCTCCGGCGGACATCCTGCTGGCGAACATCCTGGCCGAGCCGCTCCTGGAGCTGGCGCCGGCCTTCGCAGAGCGCGTAGTGCCCGGCGGCTGCGTCGTGCTGTCCGGCCTCCTGCAGAGGCAGGCAGCGCCCGTGGCAAGCCGCTATGCCGCATGGTTTGATATGCGTCCCGCGACGACGCGTGACGACTGGGCGCTCCTGTACGGCGTGCGACGCTCTTGATGCTGACTCAATGCCCCAACTGCCAGACGACCTTCCGGGTCACGACGGACATCCTCCGCGTGGCCGACGGGCAGGTGCGTTGCGGGCGCTGCCAGACGCAGTTCGACGCGCTGGAACGCCTGATCGACGAGAACGAGCCCGCGCCGCACGCGGCCCGCTCGCCGCGGACTGCGCACACGCCTGCCTCCGACCGCATCGAGGTCGAAGAGCCCGCCGCGCAGGAAGACATCACGCTCGAAGGCCGGCACATCGAGATCAGCGGCCGCTATCGCGTGCCCGACAGTGCGCCCGGCGAGCCGCGGATCCGTGAGGAAACGGTCGAGGAATGGGTCGAGATCGACGACATCGACGACGCGGTGACCAACGACGCCGGCGAGATCGAGATCGATCCGGAGCTGCTCGAGGACGATGGGCCTGCGCAGATCGAGATCGCCGATGAACCGGCGTATCAGGTCGAAGAACAGCAGGAAGAAGCAGAGCAGGACGACTACGCGGCGGTCGCACAGCAGACCGAGCCCGAAGAAGATCTGCTCGCCGCGCCGCCGCGCCCGCCTATCGCCCCGGTGTGGAAGATTCTGGCGGGCCCGCTCGTGCTGCTGCTGGCGATTCAGCTCGTGCACACGTATCGGCACGCGCTCGCGCGACATCCGCGCATCGGCCCGGCGATCGTCAGCGTGTACAACGCAGTGGGCGTGAACCTGCAGCCCGACTGGGATCTGCACGCCTACGAGATCCTGCAGTGGCATCTCGGCTCGGATCCGGCAATGCCGGGCACGCTCAAGGTGCGCGCCAGCCTCAAGAACGTCGCGAGCTTCGCGCAGCCCTACCCGTTGCTGAAGCTGGTGCTGGAAGATCGCTGGGGCGAGCGCGTGCGCGAGCGCGAGTTCGAGCCCAGCGAGTATCTCGATCCGACGACCGCGCCGGATCGCCTGCTTGCGCCCGCGCAACAGGCCACCGCCACGGTCGCAATCGTCGATCCGGGTCCCGATGCCGAAGGCTTTCGCTTCGATGTGTGCCTGCGCGGCCGGCAAGGCATCGTGTGCGCAGCCGACGTGCCGGACAGAAAGTAATGCGTATCGGTCCTTACCAGCTGCCGAACAATCTCGCGCTCGCGCCGATGGCCGGCGTGACCGATCTGCCGTTCCGCCTGCTGTGCCGGCGCATGGGCGCCGGCATCGCGGCCGGCGAGATGCTCACCAGCGACGTGCGGCTGTGGCACACGGAGAAATCGCGGCGGCGCATGGATCACACCGGCGAGGCGGAGCCGCGCGTCGTGCAGATCGCGGGCGGCGACCCGCAGATGATGGCCGAGGCCGCGCAACGCAACGTCGACGCCGGCGAGCAGATCATCGACATCAACATGGGTTGCCCCGCGAAGAAGGTGTGCAACAAGGCCGCGGGCTCCGCGCTCATGAAGGACGAGCCGCTGGTGCGGCAGATTCTCGAAGCAGTCGTCAACGCAGTGTCAGCGCCAGTGACGTTGAAGATGCGCACCGGCTGGGATCCCGAGCATCGCAACGGCATCGCGATCGCGCGCATGGCCGAAGCGATCGGCATCCAGGCGCTGGCGGTTCACGGCCGCACGCGTGCTTGCATGTATCGCGGCGAGGCCGAGTACGAAACGATCCGCGCGATCAAGCAGAGCGTGTCAATTCCGATTTTCGCTAATGGCGACATCGACTCACCGTACAAAGCGAAGCTCGTACTTGAACAAACCGGCGCAGACGGACTGATGGTAGGACGCAACGCACAAGGTCGGCCGTGGATCTTTCGCGAGATCGATGCGTATCTGCGCGATTCCATCGTGAGCGTCGCGCCTTCACTCGCGGAAGTACGTGATATCATGCTCGCCCATTTGCGCGACCTGCATGCCTTTTATGGGGAAGAGGCGGGAGTCAGGGTCGCGCGCAAACACATCGACTGGTATGCGCGAGGTCGTGCCGCAGGACACGCTTTACGTCATGCCGTGATGCAGGCTGAGGACGCGATGACGCAGCTCGCATGCGCCAGTGCGTACTTCGATGCCCTGGAGCACGCGGAGCAAGCGCGGCTCGCAGACGCAGCCTGACTCACCGGCTTGAGCCGCGCGGCTACCGACTTTGGCTGGTGAGACTTATGGCGCCTAGAAAAAAAACTAGAGCTCGTCGCGAGCCGATGGCGAGGCCCGCGCCGCGCGCCCTGCCGCTGCGCACGATGGCCGCGGAAGCACTCGAGTCCTATTTCGCGACGTTGAACGGGCACAAGCCCGGCCAGCTCTACGACCTGGTGCTGCGCGAGGTGGAAGAGCCGCTGTTCAAGGCGGTGCTGGACTACGTCGAAGGCAACCAGAGCCGCGCGGCCGACGTGCTCGGCATCAATCGCGGCACGTTGCGCAAGAAGCTGAAGACCTACGGCCTGGCGCAATGACCATCCGGCGCGCGCTGCTCAGCGTTTCCAACAAAGACGGTCTCATCGAATTCGCCCAGGCGCTGCACCGTCGCGGCGTAGCGTTGCTCTCGACCGGCGGTACGGCCACGCTGCTCGAGCGCAGCGGCGTGCCGGTCACGCAGGTCTCCCGCCACACTGGCTTTCCCGAGATCATGGACGGCCGCGTCAAGACGCTGCATCCGAAGATTCACGGCGGCCTGCTCGGCCGGCGCGACGTCGACGACGAGGTCATGCGCTCGCACGGCATCGAGCCGATCGACCTGCTGGTCGTCAACCTGTATCCGTTCGCCGCAACGGTCGCGAAGGCGGGCTGCACTTACGAGGACGCGATCGAGAACATCGACATCGGCGGTCCGGCGATGGTGCGCGCGGCGGCCAAGAATCACGACCGCGTCGCGGTGATCGTCGACCCGCTCGACTATTCCGCAGTGCTGGACGACCTGGAGCGCAATGCGGGCGCGGTGCCGGAAGCGACGCGCAAGCGGCTCGCTGCCAAGGCTTTCGCGCACACCGCGAGTTACGACTCCGCCGTCGCGAGCTACCTGACACGCGTCAACGAAGGCGCGGGCGATTTTCCGCAATCGCTCGACCTGCATTTCCAGAAGCGACTCGATCTGCGCTACGGCGAGAATCCACACCAGTCGGGCGCGTTCTATCGCGTCGCGGACGCGCAGGGCGCGAGCATCGGCTCCGCGAAACAATTGCAGGGCCGCACGCTCTCCTACAACAACATCGCCGATGGCGACACTGCTTTCGAGTGCGTGCGACAGTTCGCTGATCCGGCCTGCGTCATCGTCAAGCACGCCAATCCGTGCGGCGCGGCAATCGCGAGCGACACGCTGTCGGCCTATGACCGCGCTTTCAAGACCGATCCCACTTCCGCATACGGCGGCATCATCGCGTTCAACCGCGTGCTGACGGCCACCACTGCGCGCGCGATCATCGAGCGCCAGTTCGTCGAGCTGATCATCGCACCCGAAGTCGACGCAGAGGCACTGGAACTGTGCGCGCGCAAGGAAAACGTGCGCGTGCTCGTGACGGACGGCCTCACGTCCAGCAACGTCCGCTATGAATACCGCAGCGTCGATGGCGGCCTGCTCGTGCAGACGCGCGACCGCGGCATGGTGAACAAGGCAGATCTCAAGGTGGTGACCAAGCGTCAGCCGACGGCCGCCGAGCTCGACGATCTGCTGTTCGCGTGGCAGGTCTGCAAGTACGTCAAGTCGAACGCGATCGTCTACGCGAAAGACCGCATGACCATCGGCGTCGGCGCCGGCCAGATGAGCCGCGTGTACTCGACCCGCATCGCCGCGATGAAAGCCAAGGACGAAGGGCTGACGGTCGCGGGCGCGGTCATGGCGTCGGATGCGTTCTTCCCGTTCCGCGACGGTCTCGACGTCGCTGCGGAGTTCGGCATCAAGGCCGTGATCCAGCCCGGCGGCTCGATGCGCGACAACGAAGTCATCGCCGCCGCGGACGAGCACGGCATCGCGATGGTGCTCACTGGCATGCGGCACTTCAGGCACTGATGAAGGTTCTCATTCTCGGCGGCGGCGGTCGCGAGCACGCGCTCGCCTGGAAGGCTGCGCAGTCGCCACGCGTCGAGCAGGTCTACGTCGCGCCCGGCAACGCCGGCACTGCACTGGAGCCGCGCGTTGCGAATGTCGCAATCGCCGCGGACGACACCGACGCACTCCTCGACTTCGCACGCAGCGAGCGCGTCGACCTGACGATCGTCGGGCCCGAAACGCCGCTCGTCATCGGCGTGACCGATGCCTTCGAAGCCGCCGGCCTGCGCTGCTTCGGCCCGCGCAAACTGGCTGCGCGCCTGGAAGGCTCGAAGGCCTTCACCAAAGACTTCCTCAGCCGCCACCGAATCCCGACGGCTGCGTACGCGACGTTCACGCAGGCAACCTTCGACGCAGCGTGGGTGCGCGCGCAGCGCGCGCCGCTGGTCGTGAAAGCCGACGGCCTGGCGGCCGGCAAAGGCGTCATCATCTGCGAGACGACCGACGAAGCGATCAGCTCCGCGCAAGCCATGTTCTCCGGCCAGTTCGGCGCCGCGGGCAACACGGTCGTGATCGAAGAATTCCTGCGCGGCGAGGAAGCGAGCTTCATCGCGATCGTGAGCGGCGAGCACATCCTGCCGCTCGCGACTTCGCAGGATCACAAGCGCCGCGACGACGGCGACCGCGGCCCCAACACCGGCGGCATGGGTGCGTATTCGCCGGCCCCGGTCGTCACCGACGAAATTCATCAACGCGTCATGCGCGAGGTCATGCAACCCACGGTGCGTGGCCTGATCGCGGACGGCACGCCCTACGTCGGCTTCCTGTACGCCGGTCTGATGATTGCGCCCGACGGCACGCCCAACGTACTCGAATTCAATTGCCGCTTCGGCGATCCGGAAACGCAGCCGATCATGATGCGGCTGAATTCCGACCTGACGCTGCTGTGCGAAGCCGCGCTGGACGGCAAGCTGGATCGCATCGAAGCGAAATGGGACCCGCGTGCGTCGCTCGGCGTCGTGCTGGCCGCCGGCGGCTACCCGGACTGCGTCCGCAAGGGCGATGAGATCCGCGGGCTGGATGCGGCCGCGAAGCTGGCCGGCAAAGTCTTCCACGCCGGCACGCAGCTCACGAATGGCAAGGTCGTGACGAATGGCGGACGCGTGCTGTGCGCCGTCGGCATGGGCGCGAACGTCAGCGATGCGCAGCGCGCCGCCTATGCGCTCTGCGAGCAGATCGAGTGGGACGGCGTGCAATACCGCCGCGACATCGGCCACCGCGCGATCGAAAGAGAACAGATGTCAGGCTGAAGCCTGACTCTTCTTCAGATCCACTTCGAAGATCACCGTCAGCCCGCCCTGCGCGGTCTCGAAGCTGCGCTCGATTCCTTCCTTGCTCGGCAAGGTCTCGGCCAGCGCTTGCAGCTGCGAACGGGGAATCGCGATCCAGATGCCGGTCGGATCGCTTTCCAGCTGCCAGGTCTCGAGCGCCGCGGGCCGCACGCTGATGCGGAACCTGCGATCGCGCGGCAGAGCCAGCTCGAGCGAGAGCGAGCGTCCCGTGAGCAGCTGTTGCAGCTCGGCCGAACTGGCGCGACAGCGAATGGCCTGTTCCGAGAAACGCACGTTCATGCGTGCGATCAATCGTCGTCGACGACGATCACTGCCGCGTGCGACCGCTCGCCGAGCGTCACACCCGACTGCGTGGGCTCGATTTCGACCAGGAACACCTCGGTGTTCTCGACCACGGCGTCCGAGACCAGCGGAATCGTCAGCGTGGCGGTGGTCTGACCGGCGGGGATCGTCTCCATGCCAGGGCCGATGCCGGCGAAGTCCGTGCCCATCTCGGCCGAGTTGCTGCGCAGACTCCAGCGGAACGTCACCGGGCGATCTTTCGAGCCGTGGCGCTCGACCACGATGCGCACCGAACCGTCGCTCTCGGTCGCGACGTACGTGTCCTTGTCGAACTCCAGCACGACCGGACCGGCACTTGCAGGCGGCGGACGCTTCGCCGTCGCTGCCTCGACCGGCTTCTTCGTAGCCGGAGTCTTGGCAACCGGAGCGGCGGCGACGCGGTCATCAGCGAGGGCTTTGTCATCGCTTTTGCTGTCGTCCGGGACCGCGCTCGCACCCGGCGGCGCGATCTCGGGCGCCGTGCGCTCGGGCGCGTGCGCCGGCGGAACGCTGGGACGAATCGGCAGCGGATTGCGCTCCAGGTAGATGAAACCGAGTGTCGCAGTGCCGACCATCAACAGGAATACCAGGAAGCCGAGGGCGCGCCGGCGCCAGCGACCGCGGCCGTCGTATGCGACGAGCTGCTCGGGCGGCACGAGCTTGTTCGGCGCTTCCGCGCACGCGAGCCCCGCGAGCAAATCGACGACATCGATCTTGCGCTCGCCCCTGCCCCACAGCAGCGCGCGACTCAGCGTCTGCATCTGCTTGCGGGTCAGACCCGGTATGTTGCGCGGGCGACGACCGTTCGCGCGCGCGAGCACTGCGGAGCGGCCGCCGAATGGATGCTGACCGGAGAGCAACTCGTAGGCGATGCACGCGAGACTGTAGACGTCATCGCTGGGATGCGGCTCGCTGCCGTTCACGCGCTCGACGCTCGCATACGCGGGCGCGCTCGCCGGGATTGCATCGAGCGCCGAAGCGGTGTGCAGGTCGAGCGCACGCGAGCGCGCGAAGCCGAAGTCGAGCACGCGCACTTCGCCGCTCGAGGTGATCATGATGTTGCGCGGCTTGAGGTCCGCATGGACGATGTCACGCCGGTGCGCATGTGCGAGTGCCGCGCCGACGCTGCTGATGATTGCCATCGCGTGCTGACGCTGCATCGGACCACGCAGACGCAACAGGATGTCCGCGAGCAACTCGCCCTGCAGCAGCTCCATGACGATGAAATTCGTGTCGCCGTCCTTGTCGAGGTCGAACACGCTGACGATGTTCGGATGCGACAGCGACTGCGCCTGGTGAAACTCGCGCTCCAGCTCGGCGAGCGCTTCCGGTCGGGCCTGGTAGTCGAGCTTCAGCACCTTCACGGCGACGTAGCGCGCGGAGTCGGCGAGGTGCGCGCGATGCCGATCGAGCGCCTTGTAGACGGTGCCGCTGCTGCCGCGGCCGAGTATCGACAACAATTCGTAGCGATCGCGCAGGATGTCCTTCGGCGCCGAGTCTTTCGGTTGCGGCTTGCGCAGCGCCTGCTGTTGTTGCGCTTGCTGCTGCGCCTGCTCGCGGATCTTCTGCGTCGGCGGACGCGTCGCCGGATCGAAGTCGCGGCGGAACAGCGTGGGATCGACGAACGGCGGCTCGACGTCCTCGGTCTGCGACGCCTCGTTCTCGGCGAGGAGCTTGCGCCAGCGCGAGCCGGTCGTATCGAGCGTCGCCTCGGTCGGATCGCGCGGCGGCGCTCCGGTCTGATTGGCGTTGCCGAACACGAGCTGGGCGATGTCAGCCTTCAACGTGCGCGCCAGCGCAGCGTCGATTTTGCCGCGGCGCTGGTACTGGTCGAGCAGGGCGAGCGCGTCCCATGGCGCGTCCGGGTTCCTCCGGCACACCGACAGAAACGACTCCTGCATGTCCTCACGGACGCAGCGCCCGCCGGCAT
>DATEKT010000075.1:0-15462 GCA_035277305.1 Steroidobacteraceae bacterium
TGCGGCGCCTTCGCCGGGGAGCGCCCACAACTCATAGGCACGGGCCGGATCGAGCGAGAGGTTGTCGGCGGCGCGGACGCGCAGCTCGCCGCGACTGCGCGGTGCCTCGATGCTCCACAGCCGCTGCTGCTGACTTTCGACGTACGCGACCGGCCCGGAGCTCCCCGGGCCGAAGCCGGTCCAGACACCGAATGCAATTGCGAGCGCCGCGATGCCCGCAGCGACGGCGAAGCGCCAATCGCCGAGCATCGCCATTCCGCGCTTCGGACGCAGCGCGCGATCGCGGCGGATGCGGAACTTGATCCGCTCCCACACGAGCGACGACGGCGCGACCGGCACGACGCCGGCGACCATGTCGACCAGGCGATCTTCCCAGCGACGCACGGCATGCAACGCGGCTACGTTGCCTGCGCAGTAACGTTCGAAGCGGCGGCGCGCAGGACCGCGCAAGGTGCCGAGCACGTATTGCGCAGCCAGCTCGTCGAGCAGTTGGGGGTGCTGGTAGTTCATGAGTCCAGGCACCGTTTGAGGCTGGACAAACCGCGCCGCATCCAGCTCTTGACCGTCCCGAGCGGGCTCGAAATCTCCGTTGCGATCTGGTCCTGCGAGTACCCGTCGACGTAAGCCAGTTCGAGGCAGCGGCGCTGTTCGGCGGTAAGGCGGCCGAAGCAATCGCTCAGCGCCTTGCGCAGGCGCGCGGACGTCGTGGTGTCGACGAAGTCAGCTGCGGAAATGTCGACGAGCGCCTCGGCCGGCGCATCGTCGAGCGGCGCTGCGGACTGCTGCCGCCGCAGCAGGTCGATCGCACGATAGCGCGCGATCGCGCTGATCCAGGCCATCGCCCGGCCGCGGTACGCGACGTACTGATCGGCTCGCTCCCAGATCTTCACCATGACGTCCTGCAATGCCTCTTCCGCGACGGCCCGGCGCCGCAGGATCCGCATCAGGATGCCCAGCAGCTGTCCGGAGACGAGTTGATACAGCTCCTGCAGGGCCCGTTCGTCGCGCTGCGCGCAACGCCCCAGCAACTGCTCGATACGCTCCGCCTGCGTCGCGTCCCGCGACGAAAGCGCAACGTTCGCAGTGGAAGCGAGCGTCTGGGAATGCACGTCAGCCATCAGTCCCTGTACGTACATGGTTGGCGTCTGGATGCAGCGATTGCACTACGAAAAGCCCGGCCCCGCAATTCCTGCAGGCAATACGCTGACTTAGGCGCGGCGGATGCAGCCCGGAGCGCGGTCGCGCAGGTATGCTTGGCGCCCATGGCCGAAACCGGAAGACGCCTGACGAGCCGCTCGGGACTGAGCGTGGAAGTGACCTCGCGGGGCGCGATCCGCCGCTTCGATTGCGGCAGCACCTCGCTGGGGCTGTTCGTCGGCAACGAGCTCGAAGGCGGCCCGGCGAACCTGTACCTGCGCCGGCATCACAGTGGCGCCACCGAATTCACTCCCCTGCTCGGTCCGCGCAGCCCGACGCGCTTCGACCTGCGCCAAGCGGACAGCAGACTGATCGGCGCCGGTGCGTGGCACGGCATCGACTACGTGATCGCGCTCGTGCTCGCTCAGGACGCGCCTGCCTGGTTCTGGCACGTGCGCCTGCTCAACACGACGCCTTCGCAACATCAGTTCGATCTCATCTATGCGCAGGACATCGCGCTGGCGCCGTACGGGATCGTGCGGTTGAACGAGTACTACGTCAGCCAGTACGTCGATCACTCGCCTCTGCAACATTCTTCGCGCGGCTGCGCGATAGCCTCGCGGCAGAACCTGCCGGCCGAGGGACGCAATGCGTGGTGCGTGATCGGCTCGCTGCGCAGCGCGACGTCGTACGCGACCGATGCGCTGCAGTTGCGCGACCTGAGCAAGGCGCTGCCGGGCAAGCGCCTGCAACACGAGCATTCGACCGTCGCAATTCAGGACGCGACGCTGCACGTGGATGCGGGCCAGAGCATCAGCGCGGGATTCTTCGGCCACTATCGCGCGAATCATCCGGGCGCGACGTCGCCGTCGGATCTCGAGCACATCGACGCGGCGATTGCGCTGCCGGAAGCTGTACAGGGAACGCTCGGCTTCGTGCCCGCGGATGTCACCGCGACCACGACGCTGTTCGCAAGCGCGCCGGCGTTGCAGACGATCGAGCTCGATGAAGCCGGTCTCGAGGAATTGTTTCCGGGCGAGCGGCGTCACGAAGAGCGCGATGAGCAAGGCACGCTGCTTTCGTTCTTCACCGGCAATGACAATCACGTCGTGCTGCGCGCGAAGGAACTACGCGTGTTACGGCCGCACGGTCACATGTTGCGAACGGGCCTGCACGTCACACCGGATGAAACCGCGCTGACGTCGACTGCGTGGATGCGTGGCGTCTTCCATTCGATGGTCACGCAGGGCCACGTGAGCTTCAATCGGTTCCTGTCCACGACACACAGTTATCTGGGACTGTTTCGCTCGCATGGCCAGCGGCTGTTCGTCGAGCTGGAAGGCGCATGGCATCTGCTCGATCTGCCTTCGGCGTTTGCGATGAGCGCCACGGGCTGTCGCTGGATCTATCGTCACGCGGGCGGCACGATCGAGGTGCGCGCCGCAGCGCGCAGCGATCCTCATGAGCTGACACTCGAGGTCGACGTCGCGCCGGCGACGCCGCTGCGATTGCTGATTTCGCATCACGTCGCGCTCAACGGCGACGACGGCAGCACGGCGGGCGCCGCTTCGTGGCGATCTGAAGGCGGCGCGGTCAGAGTCGCACCGGCTCCTGGCACTGAGCTCGCGGGCCGTTTTCCGCAGGGCAGCTTCGAGATCGCGCCGCTCGCCAAGACTGCGTTCCAGCGTGTCGGCGGCGACGAGCTGCTGTTCGCCGATGGCCGGCCCCGGGAACAGCCATATATATGTATCGTCACCGGCCCGGCTGTTTCGGCCGGACTGCGCATTCGCGGTCATTGCGTGCCGGCGAACGACGCTGCGCCGATTCATGTCGAGAACGAAGCAGGGCTGGCGCCGCAGCTGACCATGACGGCGCCCGCGGCAGGACCGCTCAGCCAGCATCTCGCGCGCATCGCGGACATCGTCCCGTGGTTCTCGCAGAACGCGTTCGTTCACTATCTGTCGCCGCGTGGACTGGAGCAGTTCTCGGGTGGTGGCTGGGGCACGCGCGACGTTTCGCAGGGCCCGGTCGAGTTGCTGCTCGCGCTCGGCCGCGCCGAGCCGATCCGCAATCTGCTGCTGCGCGTGATGAGCGCGCAGAATTCTGACGGCGACTGGCCGCAGTGGTTCATGTTCTTCGAGCGCGATCGCGCGGTCCGCGCCGGCGACTCGCATGGCGACATCGTGTTCTGGCCGGTGCTGGCGCTCGCGCAGTATCTGATTGCTTCGGGCGATGCGACTGTGCTCGATGAGCGCGTTGGAGACGCGACGGTGTGGCAACACGCCGAGCGAGCGCTCGCACTCATCGAGAAACGTGTCGTGCCCGGCACCGCCCTCGCTGCATACGGGCACGGAGATTGGAACGACGCCCTGCAGCCCGCGGATCCGGCGATGCGCGAGCACATGTGCAGCGCGTGGACCGTGACGCTGCATTACCAGATGCTGCTGACGCTGGCGCGTGCACTGCGTTCGATCGGTCGCGCGCAACAGGCAGCGCAGTTCGAGAATCAGGCCGAGGCAGTCCAGCGAGATTTCCAGCGCGTGCTCGTCGTCGACGGCGTGCTCACGGGCTACGCATTGTTCGAGCAAGGCGGGGTGCGCCATTTGTTGCATCCAAGCGATACGACGACCGGTGTACGTTACAGCTCGCTCGCGATGATCCACGCGATTCTCGAAGACCTGCTGACGCCGGAGCAGGCCCGCAATCATCTGCAGCTGATCGACGCGCACCTGCGCGGACCGGACGGCGTGCGGCTGTTCGACCGGCCAATGCCGTACCACGGCGGGCCGATGCGCTTCTTCCAGCGCGCCGAAAGCGCGACGTTCTTCGGCCGCGAGATCGGCTTGATGTACATGCACGCGCACTTGCGCTATGCGCAGGCGCTCGCACACGTCGGTGAAGCCGATGGGTTCTTCCACGCGCTGTGCCAGGCCAACCCGATCGGCATCAGCGCGATCGTCCCGCGCGCCGCCCTGCGGCAGGCGAACTGCTACTACTCGAGTTCCGACGCCGCATTCGCCGACCGCTACGAAGCGAGTGCGGAGTATCAGCGCGTCGTGGAGGGCCGCGTCGATCTCGACGGTGGCTGGCGTGTGTATTCGAGCGGCGCCGGCATCGCGCTCGGACTGATCGTGCGCCGATTCATCGGGCTGAATGCGGAAGCGACTGCGCTCAGCGTCGATCCGGTGATTCCGTCAGCGCTCGACGGGCTGCGAGTGACGACGACATTGCTCGGTCGTCCGGTCGAAGTGAGCTATTCGGTGGGTCAGCGCGGCTGCGGCGTGCGCGAGATCAGGTTGAACGGCCGCAAGCTCGCGTTCGAGCGTGAGCGCAATCCATATCGCGAAGGCGCGGCGCGAGTGGCGATCAAGTCAGTGACGGATGCGCTGCAGGCGAAGAAGAACCGGATGGAGATTGCGGTGGGCTAGAAGCGCCCCCTCCCTGCCCTCCCCCGCGATGCGGGGGAGGGTGAGAGTCGATCAGGGCGTCGTGGCGCCGACGATCGGGTCGAGGAACGGCTCGAGCACGCGGACGTCGCCGTCCCACTTGTCGTCGTTCCAGGCGCGAACGTTCGGGCTGGAGTTCGCCGGCGACTGGCCGCCGTTGCGGACGATCACCAGGTCGAGGCTCGGGATGATGACGATCAGCTCCTCGCCGAGTCCCCACGCCCAGTAGGTGTCGGTCGGCACGTTCGCCATCTGGCCGGACTTGTTGGTCCACCACAGCACGCCGTAGTCGGTCGTGGCGTTGGGGAACAGGAAGCCCGGGGGCTGGTTCAGCGTGAGGCCGGCGTTCTCCGGGAGCGGCGTGTGCACCTGGTTCACGAACGACTCGGAGAGCACCCGTGTGCCTTTCCACACGCCCTTGCGCAGGAACAGCAGGCCGACGCGCGCCATCGCGTTCACGTTGGCTTCAACACCGGACGCCAGCTCGCGGAACTGAATGGTGCCGCCGTCACGGGTCGGGGGACGGAACGAATTCTGGCGCCACGACACGTCGTCGTTGTTGGTGCCCAGGCCGTTCAGGCCCAGCACCTTCCACACGCGATCCTGTGCCACGCTTGCCAGGTCCTGCTGGTAGGACGTCGTGAGCACGTCAGCCAGCCAGTTCAACCCGGCGTCGGAGTAGGACCAGGTCGTCCCCGGCTGGAACTGCAGGACGGCCGTGAAGTCGCCGTCCTGTTTCTCGAACCCAGCCGTGTGAGTCGCAAGCTGCGAAAGAGTGATCGTCTGCGCCGCCGTGGCATTGCCCGCCGGCGGTGTGCCGAACGTCGGCATGACGTCTACACCCTTGGTCGCCAGCGTGACCTTGCCTTCATCGATCGCCAGGCCGAGCACGACGCCGCCCATCGACTTCGTGACGGACTTCATTTCCCGGCGTGTATCGATGTCGCCCCAGGAGTGCACGAGCTGGCCGTGACGCACGATCATGCCGTTGCCGGGATTGACGCCGGCGGGCACGGTCTGCGCGACGGTCGCGGCAGTGTCCAGCCCGGCCTGCGTCATGCCGACAGTGGCCGCATCGACCTTGGCCCAGCCGTGCAGCGGATTGCTGTCATCGACGTCGTCGTCCGGGAAGACATCAGCCGTCACCGGTGCATCCGCGACTGTCACCGTGAGGGTGTCAGTGGCGTTCTGCGTGCCGTCGCCGACGGTCAGGGTCAGCGTGTACGTGCCGGCCGCGTTGAACGTCGCGTCCGTCGCGGCTGAAGTTGCCGCGGAGAACGTCGTTGCAGCGGCGTTCGAAGAAGTCCACGCATATGTCAACGACGCAGCCGGACCGTCGTCGGTCGCGGAGCCGGACAACGACACCGTCGCGTTCGGCAGGGCTGTTGACATATCAGCGCCGGCGCTGACGACCGGCGGGTTGTTGGTCGCTGGAGGCGATGGCGGCGGATTGCTGCCACCCCCACCACCACCGCCGCACGCTGCGAGCACCAGCAGCGCGCCAGCAGGAAGAATGGCCTGGAATCCGCGCCGAAGAATGCCGTGACGAGAGCTCGGCGTCTCTCGCTTAAGAAGATGCATGGAAGAAATTCCCCTCTGTTCGAACGCCGCACCCGGCGCGCTGAGCAGGAAAACGCGCGACGCGAATCAAAGATCCGGGTCCCTGTCCGAAAAATTTCTCGGGCAGGAAGTGCATGCTCCCGGCGACAGCGCGCGTTGTATTTTTTTCTAGTTGTACTTTTTGCAGCAGCTAAAAACCGCGGTGAGTCGCGATGAACTCTGCCTCTTCCGGCGTAGAAACGCGCCCGAGCACTTCGTTGCGATGAGGGAAGCGCCCGAAACGATCGATCACTTCCTTGTGCCGCTGCGCGTAGCCGAGATTCGACGGATCGTTCAGTTGCGTGAACAACTCGATCGAGCGCATCTGCACCGCGCGATCCTCGGCGTGCTGGAACGGCATGTACAGAAACCAGCGTTGCTGTGGCGTGAGCTGCTGGTCGAGTCCGGTTGCGATCGCGCGTTGCGCTATCGACAACGCCAGCGCGTCCGTCGCGAACGAGCGCGGCGAGCCGCGAAACATGTTGCGCGAGAACTGATCGAGCACGATCACCGCGGCGAGGCAGTCGCGCGGCGTGACGAGCTGTTCCGGACGAAGCCGCGCGACCTCGTCGTGCAGCCCTCTGAAGCGCTCGCGAATCGTGTCGTCGACGCGCGTGTCCTTGCGGAACCAGGCCTCCGCCGGTAGCTCCTCGAACCAGTAGCGCATGACCTGCTCGACCCAGTTGCTCTGCATCGCTCTCCTCCGTCGCAGTCGAGGCACAGTACTACACAGTAGAAACTGCATGCGCAGCGCCGCGAAGCTCTGTACACTCCGCGCGTGAACGGAGCCGAGGAGGCCCGGTCAGACCAATGATTCATCGATGAACAACGCCGCTGCTGTCACTCAAGAGTCAGCATTCGAGATCCGATTCGGCCAGGTGGGCCTGGCGCAAATGCGGATCCGCAGCACCGACGCCGCAGCGGTGCAGGCCCAACTGACGGCGCGTGTCGCCGCCGCCCCCGCACTCTTCGAGCGCGCCGCGCTCTGCCTGGACTTGAGTCCGCTCGATCGCGACGTCTCCGCGGCCGAGCTGCGCGCAATCCTCGACTCGATCCGCCGCACCGGCCTGCTGCCGGTCGGTTTGGCACACGGCACGGCGGCCGTCGATGCGCTGGCGCGCGAGCTCGATCTGCCCGTGCTGACCCAGTTTCGCGCTCAGCAGAGCTATGGAGCGGCGGTTGCCGCCGTGAAAGCGGCGTCCCAGCAGCCGATGCCCGCTCCCCCGCCGCCGCCCACTCCTGCTCCCGCGCCCGCTACCGAGGAGATCGTGGCGATTCCGGCGCTCATGCATCACCGCCCGGTGCGCTCGGGCCAGCGGATTTATGCGCGTCACCGCGACCTGGTCGTCACGAGCGCCGTCGGCGCCGGCGCCGAGGTGATGGCGGATGGCTGCGTGCACGTTTACGGCACGCTGCGCGGCCGGGCGATGGCCGGCGTGCGCGGCGAAGTCAGCGCACGCGTGTTTTGCCACGATTTTCATGCCGAGCTGGTTTCCGTGGCCGGCGTGTTCCGTGTTTTCGAGACCATCCCGCCGGATCTGGCGGGTAAACCCGTGCAGGCGTGGCTCGACGGCGACGACCTGCGTTTTGGGAGGATAGGCCATGACTGAAGCGACAAGTGAATCCGAACTGGTGATGGACGAGGCGTCCGAGGAGACGTCGTCGGTGGCGCTCGCGCCGCCGCCCGCCTCCGAGCGCGCGACCCGGACCAGCGACGGGTCCGCTTCCCGCAAGGAAGCCCGCAAGGCCGAGATCATCGTGGTGACGTCCGGCAAGGGCGGCGTCGGCAAGACCACCACCTCGGCGAGCCTGGCCTGCGGCCTGGCCCGGCGCGGCAAGCGCGTCGCGGTCATCGACTTCGACATCGGCCTGCGCAACCTCGACCTGGTCATGGGCTGCGAGCGGCGCGTGGTGTACGACTTCGTCAACGTCATCAACGGCGACTGCACGCTCAAGCAGGCCCTGATCAAGGACAAACGCATCGAGACGCTGTTCGTGCTGGCGGCCTCGCAGACGCGCGACAAGGACGCGCTGTCGGGCGACGGCGTGCGCCGGGTGCTCGACGAGCTCAGCGCGGAAGGCTTCGACTACATCATCTGCGACTCGCCGGCCGGCATCGAAAAGGGCGCGCACCTCGCGATGTACTACGCCGACCGGGCGGTCGTGGTCGTCAACCCGGAAGTGTCCTCGGTGCGGGACTCCGACCGCATCCTCGGCCTGCTCTCCAGCAAGACCCAGCGCGCCGAGAAAGGCGAAAAAGGTGTCGTCGAACACCTGCTGCTGACGCGCTACAGCCCGCGCCGGGTAGCCACCGGCGAAATGATGAGCGTCGGGGACGTGAAGGAGATCCTGGGGCTGGACGTGGTCGGCGTCATCCCCGAGTCGCCGGACGTGCTGACGGCGTCGAACGCCGGCACGCCGGTGATCCTGAATGCGGAAAGCGACGTGGCGCGGGCCTACGACGACGCCGTCACCCGGCTGCTCGGCGAGTCGGTGCCCCTGCGCTTCATAGATGAACCGAAGAAGGGCCTGTTCGCCCGGATGTTCGGAGGTTGAAGAATATGAACAGGCTGCTGACTCTGTTTCGGCGCCGTCCGTCGAGCGCCAATGTCGCGAAGGAACGGCTGCGCATCATCGTGGCCCAGGAGCGCAGCACGCGCGGCGGCCCGGACTACCTGCCGGTCCTGCGCAGCGAGCTGCTCCATGTCATCCGCAAGTACGTGAACGTCGACGTCGAGGCGATCCAGGTCAATTTCGAGCGCGAAGGCGACCAGGAAGTGCTGGAGCTGTCGGTCGCGCTGCCCGAGCGGCAAGCGGCAGCCAGCTCCGTCCCGGAGCCGGCCTAGGGAGCTATCTCTTCGCGCTGAGCGGCTCGGCTTTATCGCCGAGCCCGCCGCCCACGGCGAGTGCCAGGTCGACGGTGTTCAGCAAGGCGTCGCGCTCGGCGGCGACCAGATCGATCTGCGCCGCAAACAACCCCCGGCGCACGTCCAGCAAGTCGGTGTACGAGATGTCGCCCTGCGAATAGCGCAGCTCGGCCAGCTCCGTCGCGCGCGCCAGCGATGCGACCTGCTGGGAGTTCGCATCCCGCACGCCGAGGATCAGGCTCTGCCCTTGCAGCGCGTCCAGCACCTCGCGGAACGCCGACTGCACCGTCTGGGAATACTGCGCCTTCACCTGCTCGCGAATTGCCTTGGTTCGCGCAACGTTCGCGCTGAGCCGGCCGCCCTCGAACAGCGGCTGCACGATGCCACCGGAGGCCGACCAGGCTTCGGCCGGTTTCGTGAACAGATCGCCCAGCTCGGTGCTGATCGAGCCGAACAGTCCGGTGAGGCTGATGCTCGGGAACATCTGGGCCCGGGCGACACCGATGTCGGCTGCCGCCCCTTCGAGCGCAGCCTCGGCAGCGCCGATGTCGGGACGGCGCTCCATCACCGATGACGGCAGCGCCGCGGGCAATGTCACCGCCGTCGGCAACGACGTGGCCTGCACCGAGATCGCGGAGTCGACCAGGTCCTTCGGCGAGCGTCCGAGCAGGATGCCAAGCGCATTGGTGCGCGTGACCAGGTCGAGCTCGAGCTGGTGCACCGAGACGCGGGTCGCGGCCGTATCCGCTTCGGCGCGCTTGTAAGTGAACTCATCGCTCTCGCCCGCATCGAAGCGCAGCTTCTCCAGGCGCAGCGATTCCTCGCGGGTCGTCAGCGTCTCGCGGGCGCGCCCGAGCTGCTCCGCCGCAGCGATCAACCCGAAGTAGCCGCGGGCGACGTTGCCGGTGAGGCTGAGCTTGGTCGCCTCGCGCCCGTACTCCGTGTTCAGCAGCGCGGCGCGAGCTGACTCGGAGGCGCGCTGATACTTGCCCCACAGGTCGAGCTCGTAGCCGACCGCGCCCTGGACGGTGTAGGTCGTGCGCTCGAGGTCCACTCCCGGGAAAGTGTTGACCAGCGAGCTGTCCTTGGAGCGGGTTGCGTCGCCCTGGATCTGGAAGTTCGGCAGCCGATCCGCGTTGGTGATGCGCAGGCCCGCGCGGGCCTCCGCGACGCGCCCCGCCGCGATCCTGACGTCCGTGTTGTGCGCGAGGGCTTCCTCGACGAGCTTGTCGAGCGTCGGATCGTTGAAGATCGTCCACCACGGATCGGGCAGCTGCGTCGACGCCTCCGCCTGCGCCGGCAGCGCCGCGGGCAGCGGCAGCTCCGGCTTCTCCGGATCGACTTTCGAGACGAAGCATCCGCTCAGCGACAGGACCAGCGGCAGCAACAACAACCGACTACGCATTGGCTTGACTCACTTCTGTTCCGTGCTGCTCGCCTTTGCGGCGGAAGCCGGCGATCCAGCGGAAGAACAACGGCACGAAGAACGTCGCGATGAACGTCGCGGCCAGCATGCCGCCGATCACGCTCGTGCCGAGCGAATGGCGGCTCGCGGCGCCGGCGCCCGAGCTGATGGCGAGCGGCAGCACGCCGAAGATCAGGCACAGCGACGTCATGATGATCGGCCGGAAGCGCAGCTTCGCGCCCTCGACCGCTGCTCGCGCCAGGGGCATGCCCTCGTGGTGCTTCATCATCGCGAACTCGACGATCAGGATCGCGTTCTTCGCCGCGAGGCCGATCAGCGTCAGCATGCCGATCTGGAAGTAGATGTCGTTTTCCAGGTGCCGCAGGTACACGGCCGCGAACGCGCCGAACGCCGCGAACGGCACGGCGAGAATGACCGCCAGCGGCAACGCCCAGCGCTCGAACTGCGCCGCGAGGATCAGGAAGACCATGAGCACGCCGAGCAGGTAGACGCCGTTGGAAGCGCCGCCGCTGACCTTTTCCTGGTAAGCGGTGCCGGTCCACGCCGGCGCGTAACCCTGCGGCAGCGTCTGGGCCGCCACTTCTTCCATCGCCTTGATCGCGTCACCGGAGCTGTAACCCTGCTTGGCGCCGCCGAGAATCTTGGCCGAGTTGAAGACGTTGAAGCGCTCGACGGTCTCCGGGCCTTTCACTTCCCGAATGGTGGCCAGCGCCGTCAGCGGCACCAGCTCGCCCGACTTCGCCCGCACGTAGACGTTGCGGATGTCCTCGGGGTAGGCACGGAAGCGCGGCTCGGACTGCAGCTGCACCTGGTACACGCGGCCGGACCGGTTGAAGTCGTTGACATACAGCGCACCGAACGTGCTCTGCAACGTCTCGAACACTTCCGGCACCGGCACGCCGAGCGTCAGCGCCTTCTCGCGATCGAGATCGATGCGCATCTGCGGCACGTTCGCGCTGTACGTCGTCGTGACGCCGGCCAGCTCCTCACGCTTGGACGCTGCCGCGACGAACTTCTGCACCACGCCCGCGAGCTCCTGCGGTGTCCCGCGCCCGCGCGACTGGATGTACATCTCGAAGCCGCCGACGTTGGACAAGCCTTCGATCGGCGGCGGCGTGACGGCGAAGAAGAACGCATCCTTCTCCTGCGCGCCGGCGGCGAACACCGAGCCGACGACCGATTGCGGGGACAACTTCTCGTCCCCGGTGCGCTCTTTCCAGGGCTTGAGCGGCACCCAGATCAGGCCGGCATTGGTTTTCGCCGAAAACGTCAGCGGATCCATGCCGGCGACCGACATTGCATTGGCGACTGCCGGATGCTGTCGCACCTGGCCAGCCACGTTGTCGAACGCGTTCACGGTGCGACGCAGGCTGGCCGCATCCTGCAGCATGCCGATCACGAACACGTAGCCCTGATCCTCGACCGGCGCGAGCGCGCTCGGCACGGTGCGGAACAGACCGACGATCGCGAGGATCATCACCGCGAACACCGCGATGGCGATGCGGCTGCGCTTCATCACGAACGTCACGCCCTGCTCGTACCGGCCGGTCATGCGCGCGAACCAGTCGTTGAAGCGCCGCAGGAACCGGTTGTGGACGACGTCGTGTTGCCGCAGCAGCAGCGCGCACAAGGCGGGCGTGAGCGTCAGCGCCACGAATCCGGAGATCACGACCGACACGGCGATGGTCACGGCGAACTGCCGGTACATCTCGCCGACCAGGCCGCCGAGGAACGCGACGGGCAGGAACACCGCCGTCAGCACGAGCACGATCGCGATGACCGGGCGCGTGACCTCCTCCATCGCTTTTTCCGTCGCCTGCGGCGCCGGCAGATTGTCCGTCGTCATGATGCGCTCGACGTTCTCGAGCACGACGATCGCGTCGTCGACGACGATACCGATCGCCAGCACCATTCCGAACAGCGTCAATATGTTGATGGAGAAGCCGAACAGCAGCATCGCCGCGAACGTGCCTATCAGCGACACGGGCACGGCGAGCATCGGAATGATCGTGGCGCGCCAGTTCTGCAGGAACAGCAGCACCACGCAGAACACCAGCACCATCGCCTCGAGCAGCGTCTTGACGACTTCCTCGATCGAGACCTTCACGTAGCGCAGCGTGTCGTACGGGATCGTGTACGCCATGCCCTTCGGGAAATCGGCCTTGAGCTCTTCCATGCGCTTGGTGATAGCGCCGCCGGTCTGCAGCGCGTTCGCGCCGGGCTGCAGGAAGATGGCGATCGGCACGGTCGGCTGGCCGTTGAGCTTCGGCGAGGTGTTGTAGTTCTGCGCACCGAGCTCGATGCGCGCGACGTCCTTCAAGCGCACGATCGAGCCGTTCTGGCCGGTGTGCACGACGATCTGCTCGAATTCCTCGGGCGTCGCCAGGCGGCCCTGCGCCTGCACCGAGTAGGTGAAATCGACCTTGTCGGGAATCGGCTCGACGCCGATGCGGCCGCCGGCGAACTGCGAGTTCTGCGCCCGCACGGCGTTCGTGACATCGGACGCAGTGAGCCCCAGCTGCGCCAGCTTGTCGGGTTGCATCCAGATGCGGATCGAATATTCCTGGCCCCACATCTGCGCGTCGCCGACGCCCGGCACGCGCCGGATCTCATCGAGAATGTTCAGCGACGCGTAGTTGGTCAGCTCCAGCATGCCGAGGGTGCGATCCGGCGAGGTCAGCGCGACGACCTGCAGGATGCTCGTGGACGCCTTGCGCACCACGACGCCCTGCCGCCGCACTTCTTCCGGCAGCCGCGGCACCGCGGCCTGCACGCGATTGTTGACGTTGATCGCCGCGAGGTCCGGGTCCGTGCCGATCGCGAACGTGATGTTCATCATCAGCGTGCCGTCGCCGGAGTTGACGGACTGCATGTACAGCATCTTCTCGACGCCGTTGATCTCCTGCTCGAGCGGCGCCGCGACGGTTTCGGCGATCGTCTCCGCATTCGCGCCGGGATAGCGCGCCATCAGCGTCACCATCGGCGGCACGATGTTCGGATACGCGGAGATCGGCAGCGCGCGCATGCCGGCGAGCCCGGCGATCACGATGAACGCCGAGATGACGCACGCGAAGATCGGTCGCGTGATGAAGAACTTCGAGATCATGCGGCCTCCTTGCGCTGCGCGGTCTGCGCCTGCGGCTTACGGGCCGCCTCCTCGGCTGTGACAGCGCTCACCAGCGTGCCGGGCTGCATCACCTTCAGAACGCCTTCGACGATGTAGCGCTCGCCGGCCTGCAGGCCGTCCGTGACGATCACGTTGTTGCCGAAGCTGCGGCCGACCTGCACCGGGCGCATTTGCGCCTTCGAGTCCGCGCCGACGAGCCACACGAACGGGCCCTGCGGGCCGGCCATCAGCGCCTTGCGCGGAATCGACACGACGTTGCTGAGCTGCACGCCTTCGACCTTGGCGCGGATGAACTGGCCGGGGATCAGCTGCACGTCCTTGTTGGGCAGCACTGCGCGCGCGCGCACCGTGCCCGAGGTCAGTTCGACCGCGTTGTCTACGAACGTCAGCTGCGCCGGCTGCGGATATTCGCTGCCGTCTTCCAGGACCAGCTTCACGCTCGGCGGCCGCGTGTTCGCGTTCGCCGACGCCAGACCGTTGCGCAACAGCGCCGCCTCGGCTTCCGGAAGGGAAAACTCGATGTACAGCGGATCCACCTGCACGATCTTCGTCAGCAGGCTCTGCTGCTGGTCGGTCGAGACCAGGCTGCCTTCCGACAGCACTTCACGGCTCGTCAGGCCCGAGATCGGCGCGCGCACGTCGGTGTACTCGAGGTCCAGCTGCGCCATGCGCTGCTGCGATTCGGCCGCGAGCACGTTCGCCTGCGCGACTTCGAAGCCCGAGACCGCTTCGTCTCGGCGGCTCTGGCTCACCGCGTTCTTCTCGAATAGCGGCAGCACGCGATCGCGGTTGCGGCGCGCTTCTTCGAGGCGCGCCTTTGCGACGGCGACCTCGGCGCGCGCCGACGCGAGACGGGCGCGCACGGGCTCCGGATCGATCAGGAACATCGGCTGGCCCTGCACGACGCGGCTGCCTTCCTGGTAGCGGCGCTTGAGCACGATGCCCCCGACGCGCGCGCGCACTTCGACCTCGCGCGAGCCCACGGTGCGGGCCGTGTACGTCAGCTCGAGCGGCACCGGCTCGTGACCGACCGTCTGCACAGTTACTTCAGGCGCCGGCGGAGCCTGCTGCTGGGGCGGCTTGCCGCAGGCAGCGAGCGCGAGGCCCGCGACACCGAGCACGGCAGCTTTCATCAAAGTTCGTAGCGTTGCAGTCGACATACAAATCACCTGTAAGACTCGTCGGCAATCTTCATCAGCGCGCTCACCACGAGCTCGCGCTGCTGGTCCGTGAACGGCGAGATGCGCAGCGACTCGCGCATCATCAGGCCGTCGATCGCCAGCATGACGATCGCGGCGCGCGCGAAGTCCGCTGTCGACGCGACCAGCTCCTGGTTGTAGCCACCGAGACGCTCGCGAATCACTTCGAGCAGCGTCAGATCGTTCGCCGCCGTCGCCAGCAGCGCGGCGCCCATCGCCTTCGAGCGCGGATCGCGCCCGAGAATCCCGACGATGCACGCCTTGAGATCGCGACTCGGATCGCGCTCGCTGATGCTGCCCTTCGCGGCCTCGATGCACTGTTCCATGCTCTGCACGTAGCGCTGCGCGAGCGCGCCGAGCAGCGACTCCTTCGACGGGAAGTGATAGAGCAACCCGCCCTTGCTGACGCCGGCGGCCTGCGCCACGACGTCGAGGGTCAGTCGGGCCGCGCCAACCTCGGCGACAACTCTTTCGGCGGCCTCCAGGATCCGGTCACGGGCCGGAGCGGGGACCGCATGTGCTTCAACCATCGGGAATTTCTCCGGGGGGGACTGTACCGGCTGGACGGTATCCTAACCGTCCAGCCGGTACAGTTGCAAACCCGTACGGGGACATTCCTCATTTCCTGAGTCGGCCCCGTGAGTTGGCGCACAGGGAAATG
>DATEKT010000076.1:0-55654 GCA_035277305.1 Steroidobacteraceae bacterium
CCACCTGTGGAGCGTAACGTGAGACGTCTGTTCGCAGCTGCTCTGGCTTCGGGTGCGCTGTTCGGAGTCGGTCTCGCTATGTCCGGTATGACGGATGCGCGCCGGGTGCTCGGCTTTCTCGATCTCTTCGGCGACTTTGACCCGACGCTGCTATTCGTTCTCGGCGGTGCAGTGCTGACGACAGCTGTCTCGTTCCGCTTCGTACTGCGTCGGGGAAGTCCGGTTCTCGCCAGCACGTTTCATTTGTCGAAGCTGCGGCAGATCGACAAGCGCCTGTTGTCGGGCGCTGCAATCTTCGGCATCGGATGGGGTATCGCAGGCTACTGTCCCGGCCCGGCGCTTGCCGGCCTGGGCGTGGGGTCAAGGGAAGCGTTGTGGTTCATACCGGCCATGATCGCCGGCATGCTGCTGCATCGAATCGTCAATCGTTCCTGACGCCTCGCCGCCACGGCAGCATGCTCTTCAGCACGTTGTCACGATCCAGGAAATGATGTTTGAGCGCCGCCGCGATGTGCAGCACCGCCAGTCCTACCAGCACATTGAAAAGGGTCTCGTGCAGTTCCTCGAGCTGGTCCTTGCTGAGCGAGCCACCTTCGATCCCAGGGAGCGGCGCTTGCGTGATGGGCTGGAATTGCGGCAGGTCGAACCATCCGAAGAAGCTCAGCGTCTCGCCGCTCGCAGTCGCGAGCGCCCAGCCGCTCAACGGAATCGCGAATAGCAGAACGTAGAAGGCAATGTGAGCGGCACGGGCGAGTACGACTTCGTAGCGCTTCATGGTCGGCGGACGTTCCGGGGGAAGTTCGATCAGTCGCAATGCCACCCGGAGGGCGGCAAGTACCATGATCGTCACGCCCAACGCCGCGTGGATGCCTGTTGCGCTGAGAGGCGTGACGGCAGCACCCTCAGCTTCCTCGGCTGCTTCCGCCAGCAGGTACTGCGCGACTATTCCGGCTGCCACAAGCCAGTGCAGCGATTGTCCAACGAGGCCGTATCGATCCGCGGTGTTGCGCCATTGCATGCGTGGATTGTTCGCCTTTCTTCGCGTCAGCGCCCTCCGGGAAAGGGCGGAGGCGGTTTCGGGTATCCCGCCGTGCCTGCTCACGTGCGCGCTCGGTCATGCTCTTCTGCGATTGTTGCGAGCACATCTCTACGTCCAACAGCGATGCGAAGCTTGAAAACTGGCCTGCCGCTCTGCGCCGTTGGCACATTCTTGCTCTGTAGTGGGTGCGGAACGCTGTCATCGGGACACGGTTGGGGTGAAGAAGCGACGATTGCACCCGGCTGGGCTCGCGTCCGAGTCGCTGCGACGGATGCTGCCAAGGATCCCTGGGTCTGGGCTCCGCTCGCGGCTGCCGCGGTTTTGCAGGTCGATGATCTCGATCGACGCACCTCCGATTGGGCACGCGAGCACACGCCGATATTCGGTTCGCAGCAGAGTGCCCAGGACTGGAGCGACAATCTGAGAGCAGCTTCGGTCGGCGTATCCGTCGTCACTCTGCTTGCAACCCCGAGCGGCGATGAGCCGGGCGAATGGTTGTTCAACAAGGCCAAGGGCGGAGCTGTGGAAGTCGCTGCCATCGGCGCGACCACTGCAGCTACTGTCGCACTGAAGGGCACGACGGATCGAGAACGCCCGAATGGTGCGGATCGCGAGAGTCTGCCCTCCGGCCATGCCTCCGCCGCGGCTGTTCACGGCGAGCTCGCGAAGCGCAACCTCGATCTCATCGACATGGCGCCGGCTGCGCGGAGCGCGGCGGACGTCGGCATCGACCTGCTCGTGGCCGGAACTGCCTGGGCCAGGGTCGAAGCCGGCTGGCACTACCCGTCGGATACGCTGGTGGGCATGGCGCTCGGGACGTTTCTGGGATCGTTTACCACCCGCGCGTTCCTGCCGCAGACGCAGAACAGTTCGATAACCCTGGCCGGAACCGACGGCGGAGCAGTCCTCGAATGGCAAGTGCGGTTCTAGTCGTGCCGATATCGACGCCACCGAGTCTCGCGTCGCTATCGATATCCAGCCAGCGCGCGTCGACGTTGAGGAACCAGCCCGGAATGACATCGATGTCGCAACCGATCTGAGCTGCCGGACCGAATGATGACTCCAGCAGCGTGGTCTCTCCAGCTGCGCCGCTTCCCTTCAGCGTGATGTCGTGCAGAAATGGCAGTGCGCCGAGCAGCTCGACGCTCCAGTTCGGCCTGAACGAGTAAGTGGCGGTGAGTGTCAGACCGATCGTGTCTTCGACGTCGATCAGCGCGTGATTGCCCGATTTCGGCTCGATCGAATGAAAGCCGGCACGCAGCGTCCATTGGCCGGCATCCTCGGCCAGCGGGCGCGCCGCAACTGCTGCCGTGATCGATGACAGAGTTATAGGCGCGCCACGGCTCACTGCAGCCAGTACTGCACGCCGCTCGCCTTGAGCAACTCCTCGGCATTGCGCCCTCTGAGCATCGCAAGAGTCGTCAGCGTGCCCGCCTGCGTACATGTGTCTGCTGCCACGGTAACTGAATGCGGCGCATCGGGCACCGGCCATCCAGTGCGGGCATCGAGTATGTGCGAATAGCGCTGGCCATCGCGAAGCACGAAGCGACGTGAGTCACCACTGGTCGCGAGCGCACCGCGCGATAACTGGACGATGCGCTGTGCGGTGCCCGTTTGCGCGAGGCTCTCGATGCCGACCCGCCAGGGCTTGCCGTCCTGCCGCACGTGTCGGACAGCTACGTCGCCGCCGAGATTGATCAGGCAGCTCAACTTGGGTGCGAGCTTTGCCACGAGATCTGCGGCTGCATCGACGGCGTATTCCTTGCCGATTCCGCCGAGATCGATTTGCATGCCTGCACGCAGTCTGAGCATCGGCCGACGCCATTCCACCTTGTTCCAGCCGACCCATTTCAACAAGGCATCGATCTGCGACTGCGCCGGTATCCGCTCGCCGCCGTCGAACGTCCATGCTTTGCGCAGCACGCCGGAAGTGATATCGAACGCACCCTCCGAGAGGTCGGTGAGCGTGGCGGCAAAATCGAGGAGATTCGCGGCTTCATCGTCGAGCTGCGTCTCGCTGCCAGCGCTGTCGTTGATCCGGCTGATGACGCTGTCAGTGCGATAGCGGCTGAACTTGCGCTCGATGCGCCATGCCTCCGCCGCGACCAGGTCGACGACCTGCTGCGCAAGAGCGGCCGGCGCGCGGTCGATCAGCACTTCGCACGGGCTCGCCATCGCGCTGAAGCGCCCAACCCAATGATCGGCGTCGCGCGTCAACTCGACCGCGCGGGCCTGATTCATAGGCCGAAGCGATAGCCGAACTGCACGATGACCGCGCTCAGATCCGGGTATTGCTCGCGATTCGCCTGGTTGCCGATGATCTGCTCCCGCGGAATCGAGCCTGTCTGCTGGTAGTACTCGGCGCGGATGCTCCACTCGTTGCCACCAGCCGTGCTGTGGCCATACTTGACGCCGACGGTGGTTGCATCGAAGTCGCCGAGTCGGAAATCGGCAGAGGCGTAGCGAGGCAAAGCTGCGCCGCTCACCAGGCTCGCGTGATAGAAGTCCGCCGCGCTCTGCTTGTAATAGCGCAATTGTGGTTCGATGTAGCCCTGGCCCATCGGCCAGCGCAGCCGCACTTCGCCGGTATGCGAGTCTATCCCCCAGTCGTCCGTCATGAAGCGGTAAGAGAAGTGCATCACCGGCGCGCCGAACGAGTGCTTCACCTCTGCGTAGAGACTCTGCTTGGTGCGCGAGTCCGGGCGGCTCTCGAAGAGGTAAACGCCGTCGGGACCCTGCCCGGTGGGCACGCGGGAGAGCGTGTCGCCGGTGAGCGGGTCGACGACACTCAGCAATTTGTACGGATCGTTGAGATACCCGTTCGAGTCGCTGTAAGAGTAGTTGACGCGCAACACGGTCGTGCGATTGAGCACCTGCGTGAAGCCAAGCAGCAGGTCCACGACATCCTTGCTTTCGCTGCCATCGCGCTTGTTGCTGTTGTCGCCGACATCGAGCATCTGAGCGAGCGGGACAGGACGGCCGCCGACCGGATCGACATCGTCCTGCGACCAGGCCACGCCGGCGCTCAGCGTCGTGTTGCGCTTGTTGAAGTCGCGTGCGAGGGACAGGTTCGCGCCGAGGTGCGTGTAGTCATACTCCGTGGAGAAGCTGAATCCTGCCGACAGCGAATAGAGGCGCGCGAGCGGCTGCGACCAGCCCGCGTTCAGTGCGAAGCGAGTGTCGTGGAACGTATCGTCCAGCGGCACGTCGCCGGCGTTCGTCGTATAGACGGCGCGCCCGGAAGGACTGGTGAACGTTTGCGGTCTGTCCAGCGCGATTGCACCGCTCGCAGACGCACCGGTGAGAGTGTCCGCAGTGAGGGTCGCGGAGAGCTTGCGTTCGTCGCCGAAGTCGCGCTGGGCAGAAACCGCTGCGCTGACGTCGCTGACCCGACCATCGCTCTCGCCGTAGTACAACAGGGTGGAATCGAATGACCAGCGGCTCGCTTCCTCTTGCGCGGCCACCGGAGTGGCTATCGTGGAACCGAGCAGCGCACAGGTTGCCGCCGCCAATGTCGCATTGAAGTTGTCCTTGTCCTTCATCAATTGCACCCGCAGCCGCCGCCACCGAAGCCGCGACCGCCGCTCGAAGCCTCTTTGCTGAAGTAGATGTGATCGTCGATCGCCGCATCGAGCGGCGCGTTGTCGAGCGACATTTCGGGCCGCGCAAGCACGTCGCGTTCCCAGGGTTGCACGCCGGCGCAGCCGGCGAGCGCCAGCAGGACCAGGCAAAGGAGGATCTTCTTCACTGAGCTGTCTCCAGTAGTTTGCGCAATTCAGCCTCGCGGTCATCGCTCAGACCGGTTCGAAAACCGATGTGATGGCCTATGACCTCGCCGTTGCGGCCGATGATGTACGAGACGGGCATGCCGGGCAGGTCGAAGCGTGACGCGAGCACGCCGGCCGGATCGTAAATGATCTGAAAGCTCCCGGGAACATCGTGCAGGAACCGGTCGGCGTCTGCCCGGTCCGCATCCACGTTGACGCCGATGACGACGAGTCCGCGATCTGCGTACTTGGCCTGCATGGCGTTGAGCCACGGAAAAGAATGGCGGCAGGGCTCGCACCAGGATGCCCAGAAGTCGAGCAGCACGATCTTGCCGCGAAAGCGGGTGAGGTCGAGCGCGTCCGCAGTATCTGCGGCAGCAGCAGTCAGACTGAGGCAAAGGAGAGCAAGCGCCAATGACAGTCGTCGGACTGCAAGAGCGCGGATTTCAGGTCTTCGCATAACTGGCCCGGTAAAACGCCGGCTGTTGGACGCTCTTCCTCGAGAAATCAATCGCGGACGGACCGCTCTTTCCCGAGAGTCGCTAGGCGGGGTCCCGGATACGGACTCGCCGGCAGTCTGGTTAGGCTTCACGTATGCAACCACTTCCACATATCTACTCCGTAACGGCTGCCGCGGCAGCTGCAGGCATCGTTGAATTGAGCGCGGATGGCTTGCCCGACCTGCGCAGCTCAGCGCCAGCGCAATTCGGCGGCCCCGGCGATCTATGGTCGCCGGAATCGCTGCTGGCCGGCGCAGTCGCCAGCTGTTTCATCCTGAGCTTTCGCTACGTCGCGCGCGCTTCGCACCTCAAATGGGTCAGCCTCGAGTGCGACGTCGACGCTACGCTGGATCGCAGTGAGCATACGACACAGTTCGTAAAAGTTGTCGTGCGCGCGCGGCTCATCGTTCCGGAAACGATGGATGCGGCGTTCTGCGAGCGTGCCTTGAAGAAGGCGGAGCATGGCTGCCTCGTGGCAAACTCCCTGCGATGCGAACGCGAGCTGCAGATCGAAGTTCTGCGTGTGCCCGTTCGGCAATCCGCGACTGCGCTCGCCTGATTGCCATCAGCCGCCGATATACAGGGCAGTTGCAGCGCCTCCCGCTTCCTGCTCCAGCAAATCAGCATGCTCGATAGCCTTGAGCAGTGCTGCATGCAGGCGCTCGTCCTGCCCCCCGTTCAGATAGCGCTTGGCTGCCTTGGCGACCTCCTCCAGGGCGTGCATGCGCGGCCGGTCGAGGGGTGGCTGCAAAACACTGCTCATGATGTCGGTCGTGGTCACGATGCCGATGAGGGTGCCCTTGCTGTCGACGACGGGCAAGGAGTGAACGCCGTGGGTGGTCATGAGCTCCGCGGCGCGCTCGGCACTTTCGTGTTGTGTGACCACAAAGGCAGGTGACTGCATGATCCTGCGGACCTGCCAGCGTTGCTTGAGTATCGCGTCACGCGCCTCCCCGACCGGCGGCAGGAAGAACCTGAGTTTCGCGATGTCAGCAGAGCTGAGCATACCGACGACGCGTCCAGCTTCGACGACGGGCAGATGGTGTACCGGATAGACTGCGAAGAGTCGCAGTGCCTCTTCGATGGACTCATCCGCCCCGATCGTGAGTACGGGTTCAGACATGATTCGGTTGACCGGGTCGGTGGCATGCATCGTATGGCTCAAAGATGTGCGAGGTGGACGTGTGCGGCCTGTCCGTGGTCGAAGTGATGCGCAGATGCAAGCGCAGCCCAGCCGAGCCAGATGCCAAACATCAGTAACAGCACTCCGACGGCCTGACGAGTCCCTGACCATCGCAGGCTGTGGGGAATGCGCGATGCCAGTACGGTGGCGGCGAGCATCGCAGGCAGCGTTCCCAGGCCGAACATCAGCATGACTGCCGCACCGTTGAGTGCATTGCCGCTCAGTGCCGCAAACAGCAGCATGGAATAAACGAGGCCGCAGGGCAGCCAGCCCCAGAACAACCCGAGTAAGAGGTTGCCGGCGCCCGAGCCGCTGCTTGCTGCTTTCCCGGCGAGCGGCCGCACTGCGCGCCAGAAGCGCGCGCTCAATCGCTCCAGCGGAGCGAGCGCATTCCAGCCGAACAGAATTCGCGCGGCGATGAGCATCAAGACGACAGCGGCAGCGAGACGGGCAATAACCGCCAGCAGCGGAAGATTCAGCAGCGACTGCAATGTAATCCCGAGCCAGCCAACGGCTGCGCCGGCTGCCGCATATCCGCCCAAGCGTCCAGCGTGATGAAGAGACGCATTGCGTAGCGTCGTTTGCCAATTGCAGGTGCGAGTTCGCATGCCGAGCGCGCCTGCGAGGCCGCCACACATCGCCACACAGTGAACGCTGCCGGCGAGCCCCGCGATGAACGCAGCCGATGCAGTGATGACGGTTGCTCCCTCAGGCATCGTCGCGCCGCTCATCGAGTAACGGCTCCCAGCTCGAGGCAGCCAGATCATCGAACTGCCCGTTGCCCACGGCCCAGAAGAACGCCCACAGGGCGAACGCAACCAGGGCAAGGCTGAGCGGCACCAGCACTAGCAGGATGCTCATGATGACGAGGCTTCCGAAAGTGCTCGTCCCGGCAACAAGCGTGCTGCGTTCAGCACAACGAGCATCGAGCTGAGCGACATGCCCAGGGCCGCGAGCCAGGGTGGAATGAGCCCGATCGCCGCGAGGGGCAGCGAACCGAAGTTGTACAGCACCGACCAGGTCAGGTTCTGGCGAGCGATGCGCAGCATGCGCCGCGACAGCTGCACTGCTTGCGGGATCGCATCGAGATCGTCGCCGACGAGGATCAGATCCGCGCTCGTTTGCGCCAGCGCCGCGCCGCGGCCCATGGCGATGGCCAGGTCCGCAGCGCCGAGCACCGGCGCGTCGTTGACGCCGTCGCCGACCATGGCTACGCGATGGCCTATCGACTGCATGGACTGTACCTGCGTCAGTTTTTGCTCCGGGCTGCAACGTGCGCGGTACTCTTTGATCCCGCACTGGAATGCGAGCTGTCCCACTGCGGTCTCGCTGTCTCCGCTCAGGACTTGCGACGTGACTTGCATGTCCCGCAGTGCTGCGACACTGGTGCTTGCGCTCTCGCGCGCCACGTCGCGCAACTCGAAGCGCGCCAGCGTCTCCTGCTCGTCGCCGAGTTCTACAACGGTTCCCGTTGCAGCTGCGTCCGGGGTGGGAGCTGCGACGCCGCGCAGCTCTGCGACAAAGTGCGTGGTGCCGATCCGGTAGCGATGTCCTGCAATGACGCCCTCCATCCCGGCGGCGGGGACGCTGCGAACCTTTTCGGCTACATGAGGGTCGCCAGGTCGCCGGAAGGCGCGCGCGAGAGGATGCTCCGAGCAAGCCTCGAGTGCGGCGGCGACACCCCGGCAGTCGGCCTCAGTCAGGTGCCCGACGCAAACGCAGCTGCCGATGGCAATGTCGCCACGAGTCAGCGTGCCGGTCTTGTCGAACACGATCCGGTCGATTTTTGCCAGCACCTCGAGTGCGTCGATTCTCGTGACGAGCACGCCGCGACGTGCGAGGTTGGCAATTGCTGCGGAGATTGCAGCGGGCGCCGCGATTGCGAACGCGCACGGACAGGCGACCACTAGCACGGCGAGCGTCGCGGCAAACGCCCTACCGGGATCGAAGACGAGCCATGTCGCGCACGTCAAGCCCGCGGCCAGCAACACGTAGCGCAGAAATCTCGTCGCCGCGGCATCTGCGGCGCCGGCCATGGCCGGCTTCTGTGCATGAGCGCGCTCCAGCAGCGAAACGATATGCGACAGAGTCGTGCCGCCGGCAGTCGCCAGCACGCGCACCTGCACAGGATTGCCGACGTTCAACGTACCTGCGGTCACACGGTCGCCGGCAGGATGCGCGACGGGCACGGATTCGCCGGTGAGCATCGCCTCGTCAATATGCGCTTCGGTATCGAGCAACTCGCCGTCTGCAGGCAGGATTTCTCCTCGGCGCACCAGCACCCGATCACCTGGCCGCAGAGCTGCGAGCGGCACGTCCCAGGTCCCGTCTGAATCAATCCGGTGGGCGTGATCGGGCAACTGGCGGGACAGCGCATCGCTGAGGTTGATGGTTCGATGACGCACGGCCATCTGTACATAGCGCGCCAGCGTCAGAAAGAAGATGAACATCGTCACCGAGTCGAAGTACACCTCACCGCTTGCTGCCCAGAGCGCGTTGTAAAGGCTGGCGCCGTAAGCGAGCGCGAGGGCCAGTGCGACGGGTACGTCCATGCCGAGCGTACGGGTTTGCAGGTTCCGCCACGCCGCCGCGAAGATCGGCGCGCCGGCATAGAAGACGACAGGCGTCGTCACGAGCAAGCTGACGCTGCGGAAGAACTTCAACAGTGTCGGGTCCATGACCTCGTGTGCAAGGTCGGCTGAGTAGACCGCCACCGCGAACATCATGACTTGCATCATGCCGAAGCCGGCGACGGCGAGGCGCTTCAACGCATCGCGCCGCTCATGTTGCTGGATCTGTTCGGTCGATCCGTCCCCGAGGGGATGCGGTTGGTAGCCGAGATCCGCGATACGACGCAGCACGTCGCCAAGGCCGAGCTGCCCTCGGCGCCATCGGACATGCGTGCGCCCGGTCGCCGCATTCGTGGATGCGTCGGTCACTCCGGACAGCGTCCGCAACATGCGGTCGACCAGCCAGCCGCATGCGGCACAGCGCATGCCATCAACGGCGAGAGTGACTGAATCGAGATCGCCGCAAGCGCGGACGAACTGCGCGGCGACTTCCGGCCGATTGAGCGCTGTCCAGCGATCATCGACCTTCGCTGCAAGGTCGGGCCGAGTGCCGGCCGTCTCGCGAAGACGGTAGTAGTCGATCAAACCCGCGCCGGCGATCAGCTCCGCAACGGCGAGGCAGCCGCCGCAGCATACCGGCTCATCGCGATCGGCGATGCGCGCTGTCAGCGAGGAGCCGGCCAGGAGCTCACCGCAGTGGAAGCATCGATCGGCGGCAACGGCGCGCATGTGTGTCATCTGGCGGGAGCAATGAAGCGGGCGACCGCGCTGGATTGCACTGCGGCGCCATCCGCCGCGAGTGTGACGATCCGCACCTCGACCGATCCGGTCACAGCGTCGCGCGGTGCGCGCACTCTGACGGGGATGCTCACGACCTCACCGCCGCCGACCAGGTACTCAGGTCGATCGGAGTCGAGGCTCGAGCCGGCCGGTCCCTGCACAGCGAGGCGCAGCGTATGCGCTGCCGTATCTTTGTTGATGAGGCGGACGGTGTAGACATTCTCGATCCGGCCGTCGTCCAGCTGACGGAATAAGGAATTGCGATCACGCATCACATCCAGCGCGACGAGCTGTCGCTGCGCGACTGCGACGCCGAAACCGATGACCAGCGCTAGCAACAGTACGCTGTAGACAATCGTGCGCGGACGCAGAACGCGCGTCCTGATGCCGTCCATCGAGTTTTGCGTCGCGTAGCGAATCAGTCCCTTGGGGTAGTTCAGCCGTTCCATGACGTCGTCGCACGCATCGATGCACGCGGCGCAGGCGATACATTCCAGTTGCAGCCCCTTGCGGATGTCGATTCCGGTCGGGCACACCTGCACGCAGACAGTGCAGTCGACGCAATCGCCGAGGCCACGCTCGCGCGGATTGGCGTTGCGCGGCCGCGGCCCGCGCGGCTCGCCGCGCTTCGTGTCGTACGAGATGATCAAAGTGTTGCGATCGAACATCGCGCTCTGGAAGCGTGCGTACGGACACATGTACTTGCACACCTGCTCGCGCATGTAACCGGCGTTGCCGTAGGTAGCGAAGCCGTAGAACGCGACCCAGAAGAACTCCCAGCCGCCGAGCGATGCCGCGAAGAGATGCGGCACCAACTGCCGGATCGCGGAGAAATAGCCGACGAACGACAGGCCCGTGTAGGCGGCGAACAGGATCCACAGCGCCTGCTTGCCGCCCTTGCGCATGAGCTTCTGCAGCGTCCACGGCGCGCGATCGAGTTTCATGCGCTGCATGCGATTGCCTTCGCACCAGCGCTCCATGGCCAGGAACGCTGAGGTCCACACGGTCTGCGGGCAGGCGTATCCGCACCAGAGCCGGCCGGCCAGCGCCGTGAAGAAGAACAACGAGACCGCGGCGATGATGAGCAGCCAGGTCAGAAAGAAGAAGTCCTGCGGGAAGAACATGAGCCCGAAGATATGGAACTTGCGCGCCGGCAAGTCGAACAGGATTGCCTGGTGGCCGTCCCATTGCAGCCACGGCAGTCCATAGAACAGGCCGAGCAGAACGCAGGCGGCGATGACGCGCCAGCGGTCGAAGCGACCGGTCACTTCGCGTGCATACACCTTCTGCCTTGCGGCGTAGAGGCTGCCGTCGGCGTCGGAGGCCGCGTTCACGGCTCGTCCTCGTCCGAGGAGCGCGTATCGATGAGGTACGCGGTGAGGAAACTAGCGATCGTGCACACGGCCCAGAAGAAAAAGAATCCGACCGTGTAGCCCGTCATGCGATCTGCGAGCCATCCTGGTGGCGCAGCGTCGTGATCGAGCAACAGCGGATCGAAGTATGCGAAGAAGAACATCGTCGCGATACAGGCGGCGAGGAACGAGGCCCATAGCAGTACGCCAAGGTCCTGGCGGAACCGCGGCCAGCTGCCTCGCCGCGGCTCGCCGCTGTCAGGGTGTGCCGCCATCGGTCGCTGTGCTCCTGGCGTTGGCGGCCTGCTGCTCCGCATTGGATAGGCTCAGCACGTAGGCGGCCAGCAGACGAACTTTGCTTTCGCCAAGGATGGCGGCGTGCGCGGGCATCTGATTGTCGCGCCCATTCTTGATCGTGGCACGAACAGTGTCGAAGTCGCCGCCGTACAGCCACGTGCTGTCGGTCAGGTTCGGTGCGCCCACCAGCGGGTTGCCGCGCGCATCTGCGCCGTGACACCCGGCACAGATCGTTGCAAACCGCTCCTTGCCTGGAGTGACCCAGTCGGCCGGGGCCTTGTGACCGCTCAGACTGACGACGTAAGAGGCGACTTCGTCGACGCCCGTGTCGCCAAGCACTGCACCGAGCGCAGGCATCATGCCGTGACGACCGTTCGCGATGGTTTCGTAGACGGTATTGTTTTCGCCGCCATACAACCAGTCGTGATCCGTGAGATTCGGAAAACCGCGGGCACCGCGTGCATCGGATCCATGGCAGGTCGAGCAGTTCGCGCCGAACAGGTTCTTCGCCGTAGACATTGCTCCCGGGTCCGCTGCGAGCTGCTCGAGAGTCTTGCCGCGCAGCGACGCCATGCGCTCATCGAAGCGCGCGCGCTGCTCTTTCACCTGCGCCTCGTAGGCGCCGACCGCGCTCCAGCGGCTCGTCCCGGCGAAGTTGCCGAGGCCCGGAAACACGACCAGGTAGGCGGCGCCGAACAGAACCGTGATGATGAACAGGCCCAGCCACCAGCGGGGCAGGGGATTGTTGTACTCCTCGAGATCGCCGTCCCAGACGTGACCCGTCTTCGTCTCGCCGGGCGCGCCGCGCGCAGTCCACCACATGAGCCACATGCACGCGAGGACGTTGATCGCGGTGAACACGATCACGAAGATACTGGCGGGGTGCGTCATCATCGGTCGTCCTCCAGCGGCAGCTGCGCGGCTGCTGCAAAATCCTGCCGCTGTTTGCCGCTCCACGCCCAGAACCAGAGCGCGATGAACGCTGCGAACAGGATCGCGGTCAGCACGCCGCGCACCAGACCCAGAGAAATATCGAAGCTCATGGCTGCCCCTTCGCTGCCGCAACGTCGCCGTGGAACTTGAGCGATTGGAGATAGGCAATCACGGCGTCCATTTCCGTGCGGTCCGCGACGGCCGCAGCGGCCTGCGCGATATCTTCATCCGAATACGGCACGCCGATCGCACGCAGCGCCTGCATCTTGCGCACCGTCATCGCGCCGTCGAGCTCGTTCTTCGCGAGCCACGGGAACCCGGGCATGTTGGATTCGGGAACGACGTCGCGCGGCGCGAGCAGGTGCACGCGATGCCACTCATCCGTGTAGCGTCCGCCGACGCGCGCCAGATCCGGGCCGGTGCGCTTGGAGCCGAACTGGAACGGATGGTCGTAAACCGCTTCGCCCGCGAGCGAGTAATGACCGTAGCGTTCCGTTTCCGCGGGCAACGTCCGCACCATCTGCGAGTGGCAGTTGTAGCAACCTTCACGGACGTAGACGTCGCGCCCTTCCAGCGCCAGCGGTGCGTACGGCTTGACGCCGGGTGAGGGCTCGACGACCGATTGCTGCGCGTACAGCGGAACGATCTCCACCAGACCGCCGACGCTGATCACGACAGCGATCAATGCGCCCATCAAACCGACTTTCTTCTCGACGATCTCATGACTCATGCGGGCACCATCACGGCCACTTCGGCCGGCTTGGAATCGCGGACGGTGCGCATCACGTTGTAGGCCATGATGAACATGCCGCTGAGGAACAGCACGCCGCCCAGCAGACGGACCGCGTAGTAGGGATAAGTCGCTTTGAGCGATTCGACGAACGTGTAGGTCAGCGTGCCGTCTGCGTTGAGCGCGCGCCACATGAGGCCCTGCATCACGCCGGCGATCCACATCGAGGTGACGTACAGCACGATGCCGATCGTGGCGATCCAGAAATGCGCTTCCATCAGCCGCGTACTCCACATCTGGGTGCGGCCGAACAATTTCGGAATCAGCGCATACAGGCAGGCGATGGTCATGAACGCGACCCAGCCGAGCGCGCCGGAGTGCACGTGGCCGATCGTCCAGTCGGTGTAATGCGAGAGCGCGTTCACCGTCTTGATCGACATCATCGGACCTTCGAACGTCGACATGCCGTAGAACGACAGCGCGACGACCATGAACTTCAGGACCGGGTCGGTGCGCACTTTGTGCCAGGAGCCTGACATCGTCATGAAGCCGTTGATCATGCCGCCCCAGGACGGCGCCAGCAGGATCAGCGAGAACACCATGCCGAGCGACTGCGCCCAGTCGGGCAGCGAGGTGTACTGCAGGTGGTGCGGACCCGCCCACATGTAGATGGAGATCAGCGCCCAGAAGTGCACGATCGACAGCCGGTAGGAGTAGATGGGCCGGCCGACCTGCTTCGGCACGAAGTAGTACATCATTCCGAGGAAGGCGGCGGTCAGGAAGAAGCCCACTGCATTGTGGCCATACCACCATTGCACCATCGCGTCGACCACGCCCGAATACACGATGTACGACTTGGTCGGCGATACGGGGATCGCGATGTTGTTGACGATGTGCAGAACCGCGATCGTGATGACGTACGCGGCAAAGAACCAGTTGGCGACGTAGATGTGCTTGACCTTGCGCAACGCGATGGTGCCGAAGAACACGACAGCGTAGGCGACCCACACGACGGCGATCAGCAGATCGATCGGCCATTCGAGCTCTGCGTACTCCTTGCTCTGCGTGATGCCCAGCGGCAGCGTGATCGCCGCCGCTACGATCACCAATTGCCAGCCCCAGAAGGTGAAGGCGGCGAGCCGGTCGGAGAACAGCCGCACGTGGCAGGTGCGCTGAACGATGTAGTACGAGGTCGCGAACAGCGACGAGCCGCCGAACGCGAAGATGACCGCGTTGGTGTGCAGCGGGCGCAGGCGGCTGTACGTGAGCCACGGAATGTCGAGGTTCAGCGCGGGCCACAACAGCTGCGCGGCGATCAGGACGCCGACGGTCATGCCGACGATGCCCCAGACGACGGTCATGATCGCGAACTGGCGCACGACCTTGTCGTTGTAGTGAGTGACTGCGGACGCGCACATGGGTTGGCCCTGGTTGATCGGTAAGCGCGCAAGGTACACGGCGCGGGCGCGCAGCAAATTACGGGCTCCCCGAGAGCGACTGCGCGGTAGCCCGGAGTTGCCGGTGCGGTTCAGGGAATGTCTGAGAGGGCTTCGAGCAGGCTGCTGTCCGCTTTGGCCAGAACAGTGCTCTGCTTCACGATCTCGCCTCGCGGCGACAGCAGCGTTATGACACTGGAGTGATTGAATCCGCCGTCTGGCAGCTGCCGATACTGCACATTGAGGACAGCTGCGATTCGACGAACGGTCGCTGCGTCGGTGCGCGCCAGCGTCCAGCGTGACAGGTCGATATGCCTCGAGCGAGCGAGCTCAGCGAGGTTTTGCACGCTGTCGTGTTCGGGGTCGATGGAAATCATCAGCACCCGTAACCTTTGACGCTGCGTCGCAGGCGCTGCTCGCTCGACTGCGCGCAATGTGTCGATCAGCAAAGGACATGCGGCGGGGCACGAGCCATAAAACATCGTAATGAGCACCGGCTGTCCCCGGTACACGTCGAGGCCGTGCTTGGCGCCGGATTGATTGGTCAGGTGCGCTTCGAGCTGGTAAACGGATTGCGGTGGGTAGCCATCGCCGCTGTGCGCGAGGCTCGCAACCAGGCTCAAGGCAAGCAGCAGGTACTTCACTTGTCACCGCTCCTGCCGTCGACCGCGCAGCGAAAGCCCATCGCCGCACCGGTGTAGCGGGCCTGCATGCTCGACAGCAGTGCGATCCGCATCAGCGTCGGGTAATTCTCCTTCTGCTCCATCGTGAGCGCTCCCGGGCCGCAGAATCGCAGCGAGTCGGGGTCGCTTTGCTCGCGGTTGTCGCCGGCGACGAGCATGCCCGCGTAATCCTCGACCCATTCCCAGATCACACCGTGCAGATCCTGAATGCCATAGTAGTTCGCGGGCGAGCGGCCCACGTCTGGGAGCGCGCCGCTCGCCGAACGCGAGTACCACGACAGCACGAGCTGTTGCCATGCCGGGTCGCGCCGTGCGTCGGGCACCGCCGCACTGGCGGCCGCCGCATATTCCCATTCATACCAGGTCGGCAGACGCGCGCCGCGCGCTTCGCAGTAGGCGGAGGCAGCGAACCAGCTCACGCGTACGGCTGGCTGATTGCGAAGGCCCGGGCCGGGCTCCGTGGGCGATGACCATTGAGAGAGATAGCGATCATCGGCAAAGACTGCCGCAACCTTGTCGCGGCGCCATTGCGGATGCTGTTGAACGAACCTGGCGAACTGCGCGTTCGTCACCGGTGTACGGTCGAGACGGAAATCAGCGACCGCGACCTGCTTGACGCCAGGCGCCGGCGGCAGCACCGACTCGAACTTGCCGCCGCGGACGGCGGCCATGCGCGAGCTGGTCGTATCGACGTCTGCGGCAGACTGCAGCGAGAGCAGGCTGCACGACAGCGCGATCAACCAGTTCGACACATGGCCGCGCATCGCTCGCTCAGTGCGCCGCGCCTTCGGGGCGCTTGGTCCGGGCGCGGACTTCGGCAACCTGTTTCGCAGTGATCTGCGGACCTTTGTTGTCCCAGCTGCTCAGCACGTACGTCAGGATGTTCGCCACTTCATCGTCGTTGAGCTGACTCATCGGCGGCATGACCGAGTTGTACTGCGCGCCGTTGACCGTAACCGGACCGGTGAGTCCATTGAGCACGATGTCGATCGAGCGTTGCGGCGTCTTCGCCAGCAGGTCGGACTTCGCCAGTGGCGGGAATACGTTCGCCAAGCCTTCGCCGTTGGGCTGATGGCAGGTAGAGCAGGTGCCCTTGAACAGCACGCTGCCCGCCTGGGCCTGCTGCTCGCGTGTCAGCGTGCCGGAGGCGCTGGCCTTTGCAGCCTCCGAAACCGGCGCGAGACTCGTCAGCTTGTCGCCCAGGTACATCTCGTCGACCTGCTTGCCGGAGTAGATCGCCGGACTCGCATCGCCCTTCACTTCCAGCAGCGCAAGCGCACCCTTGTTGAAGGCGCGGAAGATCGAGTGATCGACCAGGATGTAGTTGCCCGGCACCTCGGTGTGGAACTCGACGATGGCCGCGCCGCCCGCCGGGATCAGCGTCGTCTGCACGTTCTCCTGGAAGCGCGTGCCGCCTTCGTACTGCACCTTGTCGAAGATCTCGCCGATCACGTGGAAGCTCGAGACGAGATTCGGTCCGCCGTTGCCGACGAAGAGCCGGATGTGCTGGCCGACGTCGGCCTTCAGCGCGCGCGGCCCGGTGAGCGCGGACTCGGAGCCATTGAACAGCACGTACGTCGCACGTTCGTCGATGGCCTTCTGCATGTCGAAGGCCTGATAGCCTTTCTCGCGATACTTGCCGACGGTGTAGAAGTCTCCTTGCATCACGTAGTACTCGTGATCGACCGGCGGCAGGCCCTCGGGCGGCTCGACCAGGATCAGGCCATACATGCCGTTCGCGACGTGCATGCCCACCGGCGCGGTGGCGCAGTGATAGACGAAGATTCCCTGGTTGAGCGCCTTGAAGGTGAACTGGGACTGATGACCCGGCGCAGTGAAGCTGGACGCGGCGCCGCCGCCCGGGCCAGTCACGCCGTGCAGGTCGATGTTGTGCGGCATCTTGCTGTCGGGGTGATTCTTCAGATGGAACTCGACGGTGTCGCCCTGGCGCACGCGGATGAAGCTGCCCGGCACCGTGCCGCCGAAGGTCCAGAAGGTGTAGGTCACGCCTTCGGCGATTTCCTTGTCGACTTCCTTCACTTCGAGCTCGACGATGACCTTGGCGGGGGCGTGGCGCTGCGTCGGCGGAGGCACATTCGGAGGACTGGTCAGCACCGCGTGGACCGGCTCGCCTTGCGGCGGTCCGAAGTCGCCCTGGCGGGAGCCGCCGGTCTCGGCAGCGACCTGGGCTTTGGGAGCAGTTTCCCGGCCGCAGCCACCGAGCGCCAAGGCGGCCATGCATGCGAGAAGAAGCAGTCGTTGTTTGTTCACGTTTTGTAGATCCTGACCCGGAGGATGTGCGCGCGCACTCTGGCGCAGGTCGGATCCGAAGGCTTTACGAGGATCCACCGTACGATGCCGTGGCAGCCGCAACTGCGGCGCGGCGTCGTAAGGTCGACCCGACTTAGCGCGTGAGTAGGGAGAAGATGCCGAGAGGCTGGTGTGTGCGGGCGATGCTGACGATGAAGAGATAGACACCCATGGCAGCGAGCCAGCAGGTCGCTCGGACGACCCGGGTGCGACCGCGCTTCAGAGCAAAGGTGCCGAGGACGACATAGACAACCAACAGGAGCACCTTGGCGGTCAACCATCCCTGCACGAAAGGGAACTGATGCAGGATCGTCGCGAGCATCAGCGCCGCGGTCAGCAGCACGGTGTCGATGGTGTAGCTCAGGTAGCGGACAGCTCCCGCCATCGCCCATGAGGCTCCGAGCTGCACCGCTGCGCCGCGCGCCAGGAACAGCAGGCCGCTCGCGATCACTGCCGCGATGTGCACGGCCTTGATCTGCGCATAGAACTCGATCATGGGTCAGCCGGGTCGTCCGTCAGCACGCGCCGAGAGATAGATTTTGCCCGAACGCAGCACCCACGGCACGAAGGCCAGGATCCAGCCCAGGCCCGCGATCGCCTGCCAGGCGAGGGAATCGGGCAGGAGCTCCGCGAGCACGCGTGTCATCGCGACGACTTGCACGATGACGAATGCGAAGCCCGCCGTCGCGCCCAGCACCAGCGGCCGGCCTGAATGACCCTGCGTCACGCGAGTGACCATTGCGACCAGCAAACTGCCGAAGAATCCGATGAACAGAGCGTGCGCCGGCGCCCGCCCAAGGATGAAGTCGCCGGTCGCGAGGTACCACGCGCTCTGCAGCGAAAAGAGGGCGAACGCGAGCGGCAGCCACGCGAAGCCAATGAACAGAACCCGCAACAAGGCAGGCATTCGCGATGCACGCGGCCACCACAAGTAGAGCAACCACGCAGTGAGCAGCGTTATCGCCAGGTCCGGCAGCCACAGCCATGCATAGCCATGGCGGAGCTCCAGCCAGGCGTGCAGGAGCCACAGTGGCCAGAGTACTCCGAGTGTCCACAGCGGGCGGCGCGCATGGTATCCGTTCAGCGCCGCCGCCGCGAAGAACGGAATCATGCGATGGCACACCGTGAAGTAGATGGGCAGCAGCACCGCGATACTGCCGACCTTGATCGAGGCGAACAGCAGGCGCGGGTCCGCGCTGTGCAGAAACAAGATGTACAGAAGCAGCCCGAGCACACCGAAGCCCAATGCAAATGCGCAACTAACGGCATGCCACGTCCGGCCCTTGTCGAGATGAACGAGCCGCACCAGGAAGGTCGTGCCGACTGCCCACGACGTTGCCGTGAGCAGTGCGCCGAGCTCGAGCAGCGGCAGGCCGCCAAACAACCCCGCAAGCGAACAGAGCTGTCCGGCGAGCAGGCCCACGCCCACGGGTACGTAGTGCGCGCGAGTCAGTGCCGGCAGACTCATCCAGCGCGGAAACACGGTCAACAGAAAGCCGAACATGAACGCTGGCAGTACCTGGTACTGCATGATGATCGCATGCAGCCAGCCGGCCGGAACGGCCGGCTGTGGCATGCCGATGACGTGCCAGCGCGCATCGATCAGCCAGAGCGCCCACCACATCATCGCCAGGAGCACGTTGCTCGCCCCGACAAAGAACAAGAGCCGGTGGGGCGCCGCTGCCAGCAAGCGCACACCCATTGCAGACAGCGAACTCGAAGTGAGCGGTGTGGACATCTACAAGTTCCTCAACGGTCGAGCGGCTGCGTGGCGCCGGGCACGGTGGCAGGCGCCGTGCGCGGCCGGATCCACAGTCGGAGCACGAACCACGCAAGCGACAGCGCGCCGATGCTGAAGATCGTGTCGCCGGGCACCCGCATCCAGACCAGGAGCTGGATGATCGGCTTCTGCATGAGATCAGCCGAGCGTGCGTACCAGTAGCCGTGATCGATCGCGGCCGTGAGCTGGATCAGGCCGATCGGCAGCAGCGTGAACAGCGCCATGGCGGCAAGACCGATGTTCAGCGTCCAGAAGCTGGTGCGCAGGATCTTTTCGTTCCATGCAATGTTCGGACGCAGACCGCGCAGGCAGAACAGCATCAGCCCGATGCCGAGGAAGCCGTACACGCCGAACAGCGCAGTGTGGCCATGGAGCGGCGTCAGGTTGAGCCCCTGCATGTAATACAGCGGCAGCGGCGGGTTGATCAGGAAGCCGAACAGTCCGGCGCCGACGAGATTCCAGAACGCCACTGCGGTGAAGAACATGATCGGCCAGCGATAGCGCTGCATCCAGGCAGTCGCGTGGCCTAGCTTGAACGTGTGATACGCCTCGAAGCCGATGAACGCGAGCGGCACCACTTCCAGCGCAGAGAAGCTCGCGCCGAGTGCGATCACCGCTGTCGGAGTGCCGGTGAAGTAGAGGTGATGGAGCGTGCCGAGCACGCCTCCGGACAGGAACACGATCGTGGCGAACAGCACGGCTGCTGTCGCGCTGCTTGCACGCAGCAGGCCGAGTCGCGTGAACAGGAAGGCGATCACCGCGGTCGCGAAAACCTCGAAGAAGCCTTCGACCCACAGGTGCACGACCCACCAGCGCCAGTACTCGACCATCGACAGGTGCGTGTGCTCGCCCCACATCAGTCCGGCGCCGTAGAAGAGGCCGATGCAGATCGTGGAAAGGAACAGCAGCACGATGATCGACTTCGATTCTCCGCCCTTGCGGATGGCTGGCCACAGCGCGCGGCCGACCAGCGTCAGCCACACACCCAGGCCGATGAACAGGAAGATCTGCCAGAAGCGGCCGAGGTCGACGTACTCCCAGCCCTGATGGCCGAACCAGAAGTTCTTGTCCAGGCCGAGCTTCTGCATCACCGCGAGCCACTGTCCGGTGAACGCGCCGACCACGATGATGAGCAGACAGGTGAACAGGAAATTGACGCCGAGGCGCTGGAAGCGCGGCTCGTGGCCCGAGATCGCGGGGCCGATGTAGAGGCCCATGCCGAGCCATGCGGTCGCGATCCACAGCACCGCGAGCTGCGTGTGCCAGGTCCGGCTCAGCGAGTAGGGCAGGATATTGGAGAGTGCGAATCCGTAGGCTTCCTGACCTTCGACCTGATAGTGCGCAGTGATGGCGCCCAGCAGGATCTGCGTCAGGAACAACGCGATCACCAGCCAGAAGTACTTGGCAGTTGCCCGCATCGAAGGCGTCACGCGAATCATGGCGAGCGGGTCGCTCGCGGGGAGCGCCGGCGGCGCCTCATCGCGCTGTCTTGCATGATGCCAGCCAAGCAAGGCGATGCCTGCTATCAGGAACAGGATGCTGAAGACTGTCCACAGCAGCAGATGCGAGGGTGGTGTGTTGCCAACCAGCGGATCGTGCGGCCAGTTGTTGGTGTAGCTGACATGCTTGCCGGGGCGGTTCGTGACAGCCGACCACGACGACCACCAGATGAATGCCGTCAGCGCGGTGCGATTGTCGGCATCCAGCACGGTGCCTTCTTTCATCGCATACGCTTTACGGAGACTGTGCAGTTGCGGATCCGTGCCGAACAACGCCGTGTAGTGTTGCCGAACAGCGGCCATTGCGGCCGCCCGATCACTCGACACTGTGATGTTGCCAGTCGTCACATCGAAAGTGTTCGCGCGCAGCTGCGGCTGGAGCTGCGCCGCCAGCGAGGCCTGCTGCTCCTCACCGAGGCCGCTGTATGGCACGGCATTGCTCCGTCGCGACTCGATGTCGAGCCAGGCTGTCGCTTCGCGGTGCAGCCAGTCCGCGGTCCAGTCAGGCGCCACGTAGCTGCCATGGCCCCAGATCGAGCCGAGCTGCTGGCCGCCGATCGACTGCCACACCTGACGGCCTTTCTCGATATCGGCGCGCGTGAGGATCGTCTCGCCCTTCGCGGTCACGACTGCACTCGGAATCGGCGGCATGACGCGATGGATCTCGCCGCCGACCCAAAGCAGAGCGGAGAACGACACAGCCAGCAGCGCTGCAAGGCCGATCCAGAGTTTTCGTTGCGTACTCATTTGCGTGGTCCTGGTTGAGAATCCGTCAGATGACGCGCGAGAACTGCGGGCGAGTCGCCGGCAGCGGCGCTGCGTCGAGATATCGGTCGAAGCACATGGCGATCACGCGCAGCAGCAGCCGCCCGCGCGGCGTTGCCGAGATCGCTCGCGTCGTGAGCGTGACGAGTCCGTCGGCCACGAGCGGGCGCAGCTGCGCCAGAGAGATCGCGAAGTAGGAAGGGAAGTCGATTGCGAAGCGCGCTTCGATCGCCGGTACGTCGATGCGGCCCTGGCACATGAGTTGCTGGATGACTTCGCCGCGCAACAGATCGTCGAAGCACAGCTCGCGACCCCGCCAGACAGGCAATTGCCCGCTGTCGATTGCGCTCTGCCAGCCGGGTAGATCGCGCGGGCTCTGGCTGAAGCTGTCACCGATGTGACTGATGGCGCTCATGCCGACACCGAGCAGATCGCAGTCCGCGTGGGTGGTGTAGCCCATGAAGTTCCGCTGTAGCGTGCCGCGCTCCTGAGCGCGCGACAGGTCATCTTCCGGCCGCGCGAAATGGTCCATGCCGATGTAGCGATAGCCTGCGGTGGACAGCTTCGAGATCGCGAGCGCAAGCAGGCCGAGCTTGGTTTCGTTGTCGGGCAGGTCGGCGTCGTCGATCTGACGCTGCGCCTTGAACATCGCGGGCAGGTGCGCGTAGCTGTAGACAGCCAGGCGGTCGGGCCGACTGGCCAGCACTGTGTCGAGGGTGCGCGCGAAGCCCTCGAGCGTCTGCTTGGGCAAGCCGTAGATCAGGTCGACGTTGACCGAGCGGAAGCCCTCGGCACGGCAGGCGGCGATGACGCTCAGCGTTTCCTCGACGCTCTGCACACGATTCACGGCGCGCTGCACTTGCGGATCGAAGTCCTGCACGCCCAGGCTCGCGCGGTTGAAGCCGAGACTCGCGTAATGCGCGATGTCGCCGGCCGCGACGTGGCGCGGGTCGAGCTCGATCGAAAAGTCGCGGTCTGCGCGCGCGCTCAGGCGGAAGTGATCGTTAGCGGTCTGCAGCAGCTGGCCGATATACGCGGGGCTCATGAAGTTGGGCGTCCCGCCGCCGAAGTGGACCTGGACGACTTCGCGATTGCGGGCGAACAGCGGCCCGAACATCTCGAGTTCGCGCTGCAGCCGTGCCAGATAGGGGCGGGCGCGCGACAGGTCGTGCGTGATGATGCGATTGCAGCCGCAGTAGAAGCACGGGCTGAAGCAGAAGGGCACGTGTACGTAGAGCGACAATCCGCGGGGAATCGGCCACGCATTGCTGCGCGCGATGTGCTGGCGAAGCATCGACGGGGTGAACTGCGGTCCGAAGTGCGGTGCCGTCGGGTACGAGGTGTAACGCGGACCCGGACGGTCATAGCGACGCAGCGTTGCGGCGTCGAACTGGAGCAGGTTGTTCATCGGCAGCATCCGCTCAGGCACACGCCTTCGAGCCCGCCGCGATCCGGTCTGCCCGATGACAGCAGCAGGCCTGATGCTGTTCGGCGATGCGCGCCATCTGGGCGGTCGCCTTGGCCTGGATGTCGGCGAGCACTGCGGACAGGGATTGCAACGAATCGGGGCCTTCCGGCAGACGCGTCGTGGCGCGCACGGTCTCATCGAAGACGCGCAGTTTCAGATCCACGCGCCAGAAGCGCGCTTCACTGTCGCCGTTCGGCCCTTCGACGGCGATGTTGCACCACTCGATCGAGTCGCAGAGCGCGTTGAGTCCCGAGATCAGACCGGCGACGGCGCGTTCGACGTACCAGTGACCGCCGATGTTGGAGAGACTGAGGCATGTGTGCATGCGGCGCAGTCTGCGGACGTGTGTCGGGGCCAGCATCGGGGATTCCGCGTGGACGCTCTCGGGTGCACCGAGGTTTGCGATGGGCGGCGCGATGCTCTACGTGGGACTCCGTAGAGTCACAAGGGTGAAGCAACCGTAACGTTTGCGCATGAAAACCCGCATGCGAATGATTCGACCGCTGTGTTTCACCCTTGGGCTTGCCGCGTGCGCGGCGGCTCACGCGGAGCTCAAGCCGATTCTCGATACACGGCTGCGATACGAAAGCGTCGAGCAGGACGGCATGGCGCAGACGGCCGAGGCGATGACTTTGCGTGGGCGCCTGGGGTTCGTAACAGGGAAAGTCGCGGACACCGCGCTGCTCGTGGAAGGTGAGTTCGTCCGACCGGTCATCGATGACTACAACAGCACGACCAACGGTCATGGTGCATATCCCGTCATCGCAGATCCGCGCAGCTCGGAGTTGAACCGCCTGCAATTGACGAATACGACTCTGCCGGGCACGACGTTGACGGCCGGGCGCCAGCGCATCGTGCTCGACGATCATCGCTTCGTCGGTAACGTCGGCTGGCGGCAGAACGAGCAGACCTTCGATGCGATCCGCATCGTCAACAAGAGCGTGCCGCACCTGATACTGGACGTGACCTGGCTGGATCAGGTCAACCGCGTCTTCGGGCGCGACTCGGCGCAAGGGCGTTACCTGGGCGACAGCGTACTGGCCAACGCATCGTATGAGATGACGCCGGGGAAGTTGACCGGCTTTGCGTATCGTATCGCCATCGATCCGATTGCCGGCGTTCCAGGGGCAGTGCGCGACTCATCGCAGACTTTCGGCGTGAGGTTCGCGGGGTCGCGTCCTGTGGATGCAGTAAAGCTGTCTTACGTGGCTTCGTATGCCAATCAGCATGAAGCTGCGCGTAATCCCCTGTCCTTCGATCTCGACTACTACCTGGGCGAGATCAGTGCGGGCTACGGCGCATACACGCTCGGCGCCGGCTTGGAGATTCTCGAGGGCGACGGCTCGAAGGGCTTTACAACCCCATTCGCCACGCTGCACAGATTCCAGGGCTGGGCCGACAAGTTTCTCGCGACCCCGGCCAACGGCATCGATGATCGCTACGTGACTGCGGCACTGTCGCGGCAGCGCTGGGCGGAGCTCGATGGCTTTTCAGTCGTTGCCACCTACCACCGCTATACAGCCGAGCGCGGGTCGATGCGCTATGGATCGGAGCTGGATCTGCAGGCGGAGGCCAAGTGGCGGCGCGTGACAGGCGTCCTCAAATATGCGGACTACGAGGCGGATCGCCTGCTGACGGACACCACCAAGTGGTGGCTGCAGCTGGAGTACGCCTGGTAGCGCTTCCGAACAGTCCAGACTCTCGAACCGTCCGTTGCCGATGTCGGTGATGGTCCGGATGAGCTGGCACGCAGCCCCCGGGCAGGCCGCAGGCGGATCCACGTAACGCATCGTGGCCTTTCACGGCTGACGAGTCGTCCGCTGCGCTGCATGCTCAACGCATGAAAGCCTCGTTGCTTCTCGTTGCTGCGGTTTGCTCGATCGGCTGGACGCCATCCGGCTGGTCCGCAGACTATGTCGCGATGTCGGGCCAGGATCTCTATCGCAGATTCTGCGCCGCCTGCCACGGCGTCGAAGGCCGGGGCGACGGCCCGGTCGCCGCATCCTTGCGCGTCGAGGTTCCCGACCTGACTCGTCCTGCGAGCCGGCCAGGCGGCGTCGATCGCGAGCGAATCGCCCGCATCATCGACGGACGCTACATCATCGGTGCGCACGGTACGCGGCTGATGCCGGTCTGGGGCGAGGACCTGTCGCATCTCGAGATCGGCAATCCGGACGCGGAGCGCTCGTCACAAGTCATCATCGGGCGGCTGGCCGAATACGTCACCAGCCTGCAGCGCCCGCCCTCCAGGTGAGCCATCAGTTCAGCGGCTGAAATTTGCGCGGCTTGGCTCGATACAGGCGCTGACCGAGCCGTAAGGCGCGGCGCTGAAGGTCGGCGCGTTCGCGTTTGATCAGCCTGTTCAGCCGCAGGCCCGACGTGTCGTCCAGATCCGCTTCGATAGCCCTTTGACTCAACATCAGCAGGTCGTGATCGCGTCCGAGTACTTTGGCGAGCTGGGCGCACCTGCGCAGTCGTCGTCTCATTCTTGCGGGCGCCAATTCGCCCAGGGTCTCGAGCTGGTACGCCGAGTACTTGACCTGCCGGCGCCACGCATGCAGATGCTCGTCGGTAGCAGCCTCCCTTGCGGCACGATAGCACTTGCGGCCCTTGCGATAAGTACGCTGCATTGCCTGTGTCAGGAGGTCCAGATCGTTCGCCACGACCCAGTCGCGCGTTCGCTCCCTGGCCTGGAGCAGCAATGCCCGGCCGGCAGCGAGAGGCTCGCGAGCCGCATTCGCAGTGGCCGTTCGACGCTCTTGCAGCAGCAGTCGGTGCAGAGGCTGCAGGTTCGATCGCGGTGACTTGCCTTTGAGCTCATCCCGCAATCGTGAAAACACGCGAAGCACGACTTCCGAATCGCGGACGTCATTGAGCTGCTGGGCCGCTTGTCCCAACGCTGTATCCTCCTGCTTGAAATGCTCTGCATCGGTCGACTCGCGCAGGAGGCGTAGCGCGGCCCTTGCGCGCTTGATCTCCTGCCGCGCAGCGTGAACTCCGGATCCGCTCAGTCTGAAAGTGCCCAGCAGCGCCAGCGCGTCTGCCACATGACCACGCAGGATGTGCATGACCTGATTGCAGGGATGATACGTCGATGTCAGCGTGAGCTCGTGCGCGGTGTGCATGACGGGGTCGGCCTCGTCCCAATGATCGTCGCGTCGATTCTGTCACGCGTCGCAGGCCGGCAGTGCAAGCGTTTGCGGACATCTTCGCCGCGACCGACGCTGGCGCTCGCATCGTCTTCGACGTTTGGGAGCCCCTGCGGCGCGGCGACTGCATGAGCCGAGTTTTGGCCTCCTGCTGAGCTCCGCCTCAGGCAACACCGGATATACATATATATGTGTAGGTAAGGCCCATGTCAGTAAGGAAGCGCGGCAGCCGTGCCTCGATAGTCGACGGCATGCAGTCGGCATCCGCAAAGCGCGGTGTGAATCTGCTCCGGTCAACCACGTAATCGACCGGGAACTCTCACGGCTGCACTGCACGGCCGAGGCTGTCAGGCTTTTCTCGCAGCCACGTGCTGCGGAGAGTTCGCATGCAGGCATACGAGCGTTGGGACACACACTGGGACGCCGGCCACAACTGGGCCCTGGTCCTCGCCGCGGGAGACGGAAGTCGCTTGCAGGCGTTGACGATGACAGCCTCGGGCGTCGCGATTCCCAAACAGTTCTGCTCGCTGGGCGGAGACGTGTCGCTGCTGCACGATGCACTGCGCCGCGCACGAGTGGTTGCCGATGCGGAGCGCACGTGCGCGATCGTGGCCGAGTATCACCGCCGCTGGTGGCAACCGCTGCAGCTGGGAATTCCTGCCGGAAACCTGATTTCGCAGCCGCGCAATCGCGGTACCGCGACCGGCATCCTGCTGCCTCTTCTGCACATCGTGCATCGCGATCCGGAAGCGACGCTGCTGGTGCTGCCTTCCGATCACTATGTCCGCAACGAGGAGGTGCTCGCTGGCAGCTTGCGATCGGCAATGACGGCACTGGAACGCGATCGCAGTCACGTGATCCTGCTCGGCATCACGCCGGATGAGCCGGATCCTGAGCTCGGCTATATCGTTGCCGACGGCAGTAGCGAGGACACCGTGCGTCCAGTACGTGAGTTCGTGGAGAAGCCCACCAGCGCGGCGGCCCGGGCCCTGATCGCGCGCGGCGGTGTGTGGAACTCGTTCATCTTCGCAGCCAACGGTCAGGCCCTGCTGCGCGCATTCGAAGCGCGGTGTCCGGACCTCGTCGGCGAAATGCGGCACATCGTGACCTCGATGAAATCGGGCATGCGCAGGGCCCGGCTGGCGCAGCTCTATGAGCAGCTGCCGGGATTGGACTTTTCCCGCGACATCCTGCAGCGATCGCCCGAGCTGTTGCGCGTCATGACTGTACCTGCCTGCGGCTGGACCGATCTGGGCACGCCGCAGCGCGTCGTTGCGACGGCGAGCCGATTCCGTTCCGACCCCGGCGCTGCGGGCCGGACGCGAGCTGCTTCTTTCCTTGATCTTGCAGTGGCTTCCGAGGCACGCGTATGAAAGCCGCCATTCTTGCTGGTATCGCCGTGCTGCTGATCTGCGCGTGCGCGCAAACACCGGAGCGCAGTACTGCACAGCTGACTGGCATGGAGATGTACCAGCAATTGTGCTCGAGCTGCCACGGAGTGAACGGGCACGGCGACGGGCCTGTCTCATCGCTCATCAAAATCGGTGTTCCGGACCTGACCCGCCTGGCAGCGCACGACGGCGGAGAGTTTCCGACGGAGGACGTCCGCCGCACGATCGACGGCCGCTGGGATCGCCGCGCTCACGGCGCGCGGGACATGCCGGTCTGGGGTTGGCAGCTCTATGACGCCTCCTCGAAGGACGACGCCGCGGAGCGCGCAGTCGTCGACTCGATGATCGACAGGCTCGTCCAGTATCTGCGCAGCATCCAGGTGGAGTGAAGCATGCCGAAAGTCCGTATGCGAGGTTGGAAGACGATCCTCGTCGTGGTGGCCAATCCTTTTGCGCGCAAGCAGTGGGCGGCGGACAAGGCTGCAGCGATCGCCAAGCGATGCGGCGCGCGTGTTGTGCTGTTCAATGCTTTCATGGTGCCGCAGCCCGTCAACGATGTGCCGATGGGCTCGCGCGAGCAAATCATTGCGTCCGCAATTCGTCAGCGCGAACAGCGGCTGCAGGACATCGCAGCGCGTGTGGGCTTGCCGCGCGGCACGCGGCACATCGTGCGCTGGGACTACCCCATCTACGAGGCCATTGTCAGGCAGGTCCGCAAGACGAACCCCGACCTGCTGATCGCCGATTCGCATCGGGAGGGGAAGCTGGCGCGGCTGGTGCTCGCGAATACGGATTGGCAGCTGATGCGCGAATGCCCGTGCCCGCTGTGGTTCGTGCGCTCCGACCAATTGCCGAGGCAGCTGCGGGTGCTGGTTGCCATTGACCCGCGCCATACGCACGCAAAGCCGGCAAAGCTGGACGATCGCTTGTTGCAGGCCGCCTGCGCCATCGAGCAGCAGCTGGGCGCTCGTATCTCGCTCGTTCATGCCTATGAGACGCCGCCGAGCGCAGTGCCGGGCATGATGATGGAGCCCATCCGCCTGCCGCTCGCGCCCGAACGGGCCCGTGAGTTCATCGCGACAACCACTGCCGCAGTAGAGAAGCTCGCCGGCAAGTACGCAGTCGACGCTGCAGACTGTGCGATCGAAGAAGGCGCCGCCCGCAACATCATCCCGGCAGTGGTGCGCCGCCGTAAGGCGGACGTGCTGGTGATGGGCGCTGTGTCGCGCAGTCTCCTGGCGCGACCGATCATCGGCAGCACTGCCGAGCGCGTGATCGATGACGTCGATTGCGACGTATTCATCGTCAAGCCCGCCGGCTTCAAATCGCAAGTGAAGCGTACAGCAGTCAAGATCTAGGCTGGAGGCGCAAAAGGCCATGAATGTCGTGCCTTCCGCTGAGCTCTGCCGGCAATGGACATATCTTGTGCAGACACGTGCAGGCGTGCAGGTCTGCATCCGGCCTCTGCGGCCGGATGACCGCGAACGAGAGATTGCATTCATTGGCGGACTGTCGGAACGCTCGCGCTATTTCCGGCTGATGACGCCTCTGAAGATCCTGCCGCGGCATCTAGTCGATCAGCTCATGGACATCGATTACGCGAAGCGCATGGCCTTCGTTGCGACGGTTGCGACGAGCAGCGGCGAGCAATTCGTCGGTGTCGTGCGGTACGCAGAGGGAACAGAAGACGGCGTCGCGGAGCTGGCGGTCAGCGTCAGCGATGCATGGCACCGCACCGGCATCGCGCGGCTGCTCGTCACACAATTGATACGGTTCGCCCGTTCGCGCGGCGTGCAGAAACTCACCGGTATCGTGCTGCCCGAGAACGAGCCGATGATCGCCCTCGCTCGCAGCCTCGGCTTCACGATCAGGTTCGATTCTGGCCAGCACCTGGTCAACATTGCTCGTGAACTGCCCGCGGATCCCGCCCGGGAACCACGTGCCGCTTCCGGGGAAGTCCCGGTTCGCGACGCACAGCAGCACGCCTAGCATCACTCCCACCCGCGTGTCCGCGGCAGTCCGCAGAGGAGTGCAGTCATGTACGAGAAGATTCTGGTCGCAGTGGACGGCAGCCCGACTTCACTGCGCGGCCTGGACGAAGCGATCAAGCTGGCCCGTGTGACGCGTGGACGGCTCATGCTGGTGCATGTGGTGAATGAACTGGTGATCGCCGCCGAATACGTTCCGTCCGTGTACTACGAGCCGATCTTCGTGTCGCTGCGCGAGGCCGGCGCCAAGGTCCTGGAGCAGGCCGTAGGCGTCGCCAAGCGCGCCGACGTGCCGTGCCAGCAGAAGCTGGTGGAAACACTCGGCGGCCGCGCTGCGGACGAAATCGTGAAGCAAGCGAAGGAATGGGCGGCCGACCTGATCGTTCTCGGCACGCACGGTCGCCGCGGCCTCAAACGGCTCGCGATGGGGAGCGACGCCGAGCTCGTCCTGCGTCAGTCGCCGGTCCCGGTATTGATGATCCGGGACGATCCAGAGGCACAGTGATGCCGGCACGCGAGCACGCCTGCCGTGTATTGGATCTGCCACGCGCGATAGCTAGCCGCCGGGCCGCTCTTCTTGCTGGGGCCTGCATCATTCTGGCTGCGGTGGCGTCATCACGTAGCGTGCATGAGTCGCTGCTGAGCCTGCTCGAAGCAACCCAGAGCATCATCGGTCGCTACGCGGTGCTCGGCGCCATCACTTTTGTTCTGCTCGCGGCAATCTCTGCAATGCTGGCGTTCGTATCAGTGGCAGTGATCGTGCCGGCAGCAGTATTCGCCTGGGGCGCGCCCGTGAGTATCGGGCTGCTATGGCTGGGGTGGATTCTCGGCGGCGTCGCCACATACGGGATCGGGCGCTATCTTGGGCGCCCAGCCGCACATTGGCTGACGGCGGAAGGCATGCTGCGCAAGCTGGAAGAGCAGCTCTCGCCTCGAACGCCGCTGTGGATGATTACGCTGCTGCAGCTTGCACTGCCTTCTGAGATTCCGGGATACGTGATGGGCCTCGTGCGCTATCCGATTTCCCGGTACCTGTTGGCGCTGGCAGTTGCCGAGCTGCCATTCACAGTTGCGACGGTCTATCTGGGAGACAGTTTCGTGGCAGGACGCGGTGGGCTGATCCTGGCGATCGGCGCGCTGTTGGCGCTCGGCAGCATCTGCGCGGTCTACGCCGTGCGCCGGCTCACGAGGGAGGCGAGATGAACATGCTTACCTGCGAAGCGAGCCCAGCTTCGCCGCTGCTCACGGATCTCTATCAGCTGACGATGCTCGATGCGTACTACCGGCTGGGCATGGACAAGCCCGCTGCATTCGAGTTCTTCGTGCGCCGTCTGCCGCACGCACGCAATTTTCTGGTGGCCGCGGGGCTGGAGCAGGTGCTCGACTACCTGGAAAACCTCCGCTTCGCGCGCGAGGAAATCGACTGGCTCGCGTCCCTGCAGCGATTCTCGCCGGAGTTTCTCGCCCGTCTGCGGGACTTCCGCTTCACCGGCGCGGTCTACGCGATGCGCGAAGGCACCGTATTCTTCGGCAGCGAGCCGGTGTTGCGCGTCGTGGCTCCGTTGCCCGAGGCGCAACTGGTCGAGAGTCGCATCGTCAACCTGCTGCACTATCAGACTCTGGTTGCGTCGAAGGCGGCCAGATGCCGCCTGGCGGCGCCGGACAAACAGCTGGTCGACTTCGGAATGCGCAGAGCGCATGGGGCTGAAGCTGCATGCCTGGGCAGCCGCGCGAGCTATATCGCCGGATTCGACGCCACTGCGACCCTCGAAGCATCGCGCCGCTTCGGCATTCCAGCGGCCGGCACGATGGCTCACTCCTTCGTCCAGGCGCATGAAATGGAGCTCGAGGCGTTCCGCGATTTCGCCGAATGCAATCCGCAGAACGTGGTGTTGCTCATCGACACCTACGATATCGCACGGGGGGCGAGGCGGGCAGTCGAAGCCGCCAAGCGCCTTCGCGCCAGCGGTATCGCCGTCAAGGCAGTGCGGATCGACAGCGGCGATCTCAATGTCGAGGCACGCCGCGTGCGTGACATCCTGGATAGTCACGGCGAGCGGGAAATTCAGATCGTGGCGAGCTCATCGCTCGATGAGCACGCGATCGCTGCGCTGGAGGCGGAGGGGTCCCCGATCGACACGTACTGCGTCGGCACGCGGCTCGCGGTGTCGGAGGATGCGCCCTCGCTCGACTGCGCGTACAAGCTGCAGCAGTATGACGGGCGTCTGTGCCGCAAGCGCTCGCAGTGGAAAGAGACTTGGCCCGGCGAGCGACAGGTCTATCGGCAATACGATCCGCAAGGCTTTATCGCGCGCGACATTCTTTGCTGTGCGCAGGAAGTCCACGAAGGTCACGCGCTGCTGCAGCGGGTGATGGACGGCGGTCGCAGAATGTCGCACTCGCCCTCCCTGCTGCAGGTTCGCGAATACTGCAAGGAACAGCTGGCGACCGTGCCTGACACCTTGCGTACGCTCGAGCACGTTGCGTACACACCAGCGAAGGTTTCAGATCTGCAGCACCAGCTCGCCGCGGAAGTCGACAAGGTTACGTATTGAAGCGCATGGCAGCTGCATCGGAAGCACGCGACCGAGAAGTTCATCGTCGGTGCGGTATTCGTCGTGCTGACCATGCGTACTGTGGTTGCAGGAGATGTGTCACCATGATCAGGACGAGCTGGTTCTGGCTCACAGCAGCGAACAGAAACGCGCCGGTAACGCATCCCTTCGTCCGGCTGAACCTGCCGTGGCGCCGCTTCGACCAAATGACGGCCGTCGCCGACTACGCCTGGCGCATGTCCACAAAGAGTTCGCCATGAAGAACATCCTGATTCTGGACGGACATCCCGATCCTTCCGAGGCGCGTCTCGTACATGCACTGGCAAACGCCTATCGACAGGGGGCCGAGCAGGCCCAACACGCGGTGCAGGTAGTGCGGCTTGCAGATCTGACGTTCCCGCTGCTGCGCTCGCAAGCCGACTACGAGAAGGAAGAGCCGGTCGCGGCCGTGCGCGAGGTCCAGCATCTCATGCAGTGGGCGACCCATGTCGTCATCTTCTACCCACTGTGGCTCGGCTCGATGCCAGCCATGCTCAAGGGGCTGCTCGAGCAGATGATGCGGCCTGGCTTCGCTTTCAGCGCGCGGAAGCTGGGTCGATGGCCCGTGAAGTACATGAGCTTCAAGAGCGCGCGCATCGTCGTCACGATGGGTATGCCGGCGTTTCTCTATCGCTGGTACTTCAGGGCGCACAGCCTGCGCAGTCTGCAACGGAACATCCTGAGGTTCGTGGGCTTTCGCCGGATTCGTTCGACGATCATCGGCAGTGCCGGGAGCATGACCGGTGAGCAGCGCGAAGCCTGGCTGCAGAGCCTGAGAGAGATGGGACAGGCGGCTGCATAGCCCATGTCGGAGCAGACCGCATCGCGCAGTCTGGCTGCGGCGGCTCCCGCGATGGAGATCTCAGGCTCGATGCCGCATGAACTCCGTAATCGTTAGGGCCATTCCCGCATGGCTGCCCTGGCGCCAAACGTGAACACTGCATCTGCGGAGGCTATCCAGGCAGAGGCGAAGGACGGCGTCCTCAAGGTGCGGATTCCGAAGACGAAGATCGAATCGCCGAGGAAGATTGCCATCGAGGTCAAGTGAGAAGTGGAGAGCAGCTCATGAAAGTCGGCGAATACTGCAAGCGTGCGGTCGTAACGATCTCCGCCGGCGCGGACGCGGCGGATGCCGCGAAACTGATGCGGCAGGAGCACGTCGGATTCCTGATCGTGCACCGGGGAGATGACCCGTTACGGCAGCCTGTCGGCGTGCTGACGGACCGGGATCTCGTGGTGGGGGTCATGGCGCGCGACGTGGATCCTCACTCAGTCACGGTCAGTGACGTCATGACGCGTCAGCCGCTGGTCGCGAACGATACGGACAATTTCAACGACATGCTGCGGGCCATGAACATGGCGGGCATTCGCCGCGTTCCTGTTGTCGACGGCCGCGGCACGCTGTTCGGCATCATGGCCGTCGACGACGCGATCGACGTGATCACGGGGCTGATGTGCGAGATCGCCGGTTCCATCAAGAACGAACAGCGGGCGGAGTCGCGTGCCCGGGCCGGTTGAATGGTAAGACGAATACCGAGCGCCGTCTCAGCGCGGCATGCACATCTGTCCTGCAGAGGGCTCGAGATCCCGCGGTTGCTAAGCCTCGCCGCCGAGCATCAGGTGCATCTTGACGAGGTGCGCGACCGAGCGTGCGCCCATCTTCTCCATGACATTGGCGCGGTGGATTTCGACCGTGCGCTCGCTCAGGCCGAGGTCGATCGCGATCACCTTGTTCGCCTTGCCGTCGACGACGAGTGCCAGCACTTCGCGCTCACGCGGCGTCAGCGATTCTTCGCGCGCTTTCAGATCCGCGAGACGATCGACGCTCTCGCGATTCTGCGCATCGAGCTTCAGTGCGCCGTTGATGCGATCGATCAGGTCCTGATCACGAAACGGCTTCTGCAGGAAGTCGAACGCGCCGTCCTTCATAGCCTGCACGGCCATGGGAATGTCGCCGTGCCCGGAGACCAGAATGACGGGCAGCATAGATCCGGCCTTGTTGAGCTGCTGCTGCACCTCCAGCCCGCTCATGTCCGGCATGCGCACGTCCAGCACCAGACAGCTCGGCTGGCTGGGATCGTATTTGGCGAGAAAGTCGCTCGGCCGGGCGAATGCGACGGGTTGATAGCCGACGGTCGTAATGAGAACCGTCAGCGCGCGCCGCATGCCATCGTCGTCGTCCACGACATAGACGACAGGCTTGCGTTTGTTGTCCTTCGGCAGCGTCATCGGGCAATTTCCCCATCGGCAGTGGCAGCAGGCAGGCGCAACCAGAAACGCGCGCCGCCGCCTGCAACGTTCTCGAACCCTATCGAACCCTGGTGCGCCTCGGCAATTGCCCGACTCGATGCCAGGCCCAGGCCTGTGCCGTGCGTCTTGGTCGTAAAGAAAGGATGGAACAGCTGTTCGCGAGCCTGCTCAGGCACGCCCGTGCCGCGGTCCGTGACAGCTACCTGCACGCCGTAGCGGTCGCCTGTGACCGCGATCCCGATATGCGGCGACAGGCCCTGGCTCGTCGGGGCTTCCAGCGCGTTCTGGATCAAGGCAAACAGCACGTGTTGAATACGCAGACGATCGATCGATACCTTCGGCAGATCCGGCTCCACGGACAGCGCGAGCGTCGCGCTGCGCGGACGACCCAACAGATCGAAAATCGGCATGAGCTCGCCGACGACATCTGCGATCTGGCATTCGACCAGACCATGCGGCTGCCCATTGAAAAGGCTGCGGATGCGGCGGATTCCCTGACCCGCATTCAGCGCCTCGTGGCTGATATGCCCGAGGACGTCGGAGGTCTGCGCGATCATGGGTTCCGGACGGTTGAGCATGCGCTGCGCCGCCTGCGCGAAAGTCGTGATCGCACCGATCGGCTGATTGAGCTCGTGCGCGATGCCGCTGGCCATTTCTTCCAGGGCAGAGATGCGGGCGATCTCCAGCAGTCGGCCGAGCAGCAACGTGGTCTGCTCCGGCGTCTGGTTCGACTTGGTCGGCTCTGTCACTTCGGTACCTGGCCCGGGGCCGTGTGAGATCGCAGCTAGCACGGTCGTCAGCATGCCGTATGCGCGGCGCCGCGACACCTGAGGGTTCCACGGAGCGCCTCGTGCCGGGCCCTTAGAGACAAATTACAGCCGGCACGCCATCTTAACCACAACGCCACAGTTCTGGAGACAAAGCGCATGTCCGTTGCACAGCATGATCTTGGTAGCGTCAAGCAGGCCCTGCTGGCCCGACGTCGGCTCCTGGTCGACCGTCACGAGCGCGTGGAAGCCGATCTCCAGCGGCGCAACGAAGAACTGGTTGGCGATTGGAGCGATCGCGCGATCCAGCTGCAGAACGACGAGGCGCTGCGGGCAATCGACGATGCCGCTCAGGACGAGCTCGTTGCGATACAGGACGTGTTGCAGCGCTTGGAGCGGGGCCTTTATGGCATCTGCAAGGACTGCGGGGAGGAAATCGAGCCGGAGCGACTGCGGGTACTGCACGCCGTCACGTGCGCGGGCTGCGCGACTTCTTGAAACGGCGCGGAACCCCTGGAGAGAACGACGGTCCCATCGCCTCGGGCGGCCCGACGCGCCTTTATAGCTCAGGACGTATACTATGGACCCACGAGAGAGGCGTGAGTGCAGCCTCCAGCGGGTCGTTGCTGACGATGGATGAGCTTCGCGAAATCACGGAGCACTTGCTTCGCTTTTCCCCTGACGCCCTGATCGTCGTCGACGATCGCGGGTATATCCGCTTTGCGAACGAGACGGTTAAGGAGCTCTTCGGCCACGAGCCTGCATCGCTGCTCGGCAAATCCGTCGACACGTTGATCCCCCAGAGACTGCGCGCCAACCATGGCAAGCACACCTCCGGGTTCATGCGCAGCCCGAACAACAGAGAAATGGGGGCGCGCATCGCCGATCTGTTTGCCTTGCGCGCCGACGGCAGCGAATTCTCCGCGGGCATACGCCTCGCTCCGTTCCGCATCGGCGACAAATTATTCGTCGGCGCTGCCATTCGCGACACGACCGAACGCCGCATCGTCAACGATGAGCTCGTGCTCGCTCGCAAGGAAGCGGATCGAGCCAATCGAGCCAAGAGCCGGTTCCTCGCGACGGCCAGTCATGATCTGCGGCAGCCCATGCAGACCATTCGCCTGCTGAACGCGGCGATGACCAAGATCGTGCCGGATCAGGAGGTGCGCGATCTGCTGCAACAGCAAGGTCAGGCGATCGAAAACATGACGCGTCTGCTCAATGCGCTGCTCGACATCAGCCGTCTGGAATCCGGCGCCATCGAGCCCGTCAACTCAGAGGTGCGCATCGCGGATATTTTCGAGGAGCTGGGCACGGAGTTCGCGTCGATAGCGAAGGCCAGAGATATCGATCTGCAGATCGGCACCTCCCCGGTCGTCATCTCGACTGACCGCACGCTCTTCTACCAGCTGTTGCAGAACCTGCTCGGCAACGCGCTGAAGTACACGGACACCGGGTGGGTTCGCGTCACCTGTACGGACGAGGGCGACGCCATCGCCGTGCTCGTCGAGGATACTGGAATCGGTATTCCCGGCGACAAGCTGGAGCGCATCTTCGATGAGTACTACCAGGTCGATACTCATGGCACCAAGCGCATGGGCGTCGGTCTCGGGTTGGCAATCGTCAAGGAAGTGGCCCGCCTGCTCGGGCTGAACGTGAAGATCCATTCGGTTGTCGGCAATGGCACGAAGGTGGCTCTGCGCATCCCCAGCCGCTGTCGTGTCGCTGCATCCGCAGCGAGTGCCGCGGCCGCTCCCGCGCCGATGGCAGCCGGGCCAGCGCGCAAGGCGCGCTTGATCCTGGTCGAAGATAACGACGGCGTGCGCCTGGCGACGGAGCTGTTCCTGAAACTCGAGGGACACGAGACAGTCAGCGCTCCGACGCTGGCGGAAGCGGAGATCCTGCTCGAGCGTCTGCAGCCAGGCGACGTAGTGATTGCCGACTATCACCTCGACGAGAAGAACACCGGTCTCGATATGCTGCTACGCCTGCGAAAACGTCTTGGCTACGACGTGCCCGGCGTAGTCCTGAGCGGCGATCTCCCGTCTGTCCTGCGAACGCTCAAAGCGCCCGTAAATGCCTGCCGCTTCCTGAGCAAGCCCGTCGACACCGTTGCGCTGGTGGAGGCGATCGCAGAGCTGAGCAGCACGCCGGTCAAGGTGTCAACGCGACCTTGAGCACGCCGTCCCGCTGGTGGCAGCCATCGATGGTGTTGCCGAACTTCCGGCCCTCAGACGTGCTTACCGTGGAATTCACGCGACTGTTAGGCGGATCCCCCCATACCGGCCTCCCCGGCAGCGGTGAAGACTTGGCTCATGCGCACATTCATCATTGCCGTAGCCGCCGCTACGTTGCTGTCCAGCGCGAGCGTCATGGCATCGCCCACGCGCGTCGATCAGCTCGTTCGCAATGCGCTGCAACTCGATCCGAACATCAAGCGCGGCAGCGGCCTCTACGACGTGCATTGCGCGAGATGCCACGGTGACAAAGCGATAGGCGACGCGCGCAACGTCATTCCTGCTCTGGCGGGGCAACGAGAAGCGTATCTCATCAAGGAGCTCGCTGATTTCACGGAACTCGAGCGTGACGGCGAGGAGATGCACAAAGTCGTATCCAAGGCTGCCATCAACGAGCCTCAGGCCTGGGCGGACCTCGCGGGTTACCTGAGTCAGCTTCCGGTCATCCGCTTCCCCGAGACCTCGGACGGCACAGGCGTGGAGCTGGGCGAAGCCATCTTTCAGGAGCAGTGCGCATCGTGTCACGACGACGACGCGCGCGGCGACGACGACGGGTTCATCCCCTCGCTGCGCGACCAACACTACTCGTACCTCGTTCGACAGATGCGCTCACTGGCCGCCTCGCATCGGCTCAACGTCGACGCGGACCTGGTGCGCTTCCTCGACAGCTTCGATACGGACGAGATCACAGCCGTTGCCGATTACCTTTCACGGTTGCGCACCCCCGTTCGCGATCGAGCGAAGCTGCGCGACAACGGCGAGCTGCGCAACTGAGGACTGACGCATGAATCCGCTTCGGAACATTCTGGTGATCGTCGATCCGACGGCCGAAGAACATCCGGCTGTCGCGAAGGGTGCGCTGCTCGCGCAGAAGCTCGATGCGCGGCTGGAGCTGTACATCTGCGACACCAAAGCAGCGCGGGAGGTTCGCATCGCGCAGCATGCCCGCAGTCATGCGAACGAGCCGTTCGTCGTCGACCTCAAGTCGATCCTGGAGGAGCTGGCGAAGCCCTTGCGCGAGCAGGGACTGGATGTCACGACCGAGGTCGAATGCGGCGATCCGCTGCATGTGGCGCTCATCGACCGGGCACAGCGTACCTGTGCCGATCTCATCGTGAAGGACACGCATCATCACTCCCTTGCGCAACGCACGTTCTTCACCAATACGGACTGGCAGCTCATCCGCGCGTGTCCCGTATCGCTCTTGCTCACCAAGCCGAATCGCTGGGCCAGGGTGCCGAAGATTCTTGCGGCGGTCGATCCGGGCCATGCGAACGACAAACCCGCAGTGCTCGACAATCGCATCCTGGATTGCGCCGCGTTGCTCGCCAAGCGCCTGAGCGGCGAGTTGCACCTGTTGCATGTCTATCTGCCCGCAGCGATCGTTGCTGCCGCGGCCTCGGGTGGAGCGCCGGCACCCCTGGTCTTATCGGCAGAATATCTCGCGAAAGAGGAAGAGCAGAAGCGAGAGCTGCTGCGCGACCTCCTCACCGAGTATCGTGTCGCTGACGAGAATGTGCATCTCAAGGTGGGCGGGCCGGCGCAAGTGCTGCCACGGATCGCGGGCGCGTTGCATGCGGACATCGTGACTCTCGGCGCCATCTCTCGCAGCGGATTGAAGCGTGTATTCATCGGCAGTACCGCAGAGGATGTGCTCGAACACTTGCCTTGCGATGCGCTGATCATCAAGCCGCCCGACTTCGCCTCGATGCTGCCGTTCTAGCGGCCGGCCGGCGTCGAGAGTCGGCGTACCGCTCATCGCCAAGCGACAGGCCGACCCGTGCCGACCAGATCCATGCCGCACTACACCTGCCCGATGCATCCGCAGATCCGTCAGGCCGATCCGGGCAATTGTCCGATCTGCGGCATGGCGCTCGAGCCTGAAGTCCCGACGGTGGCGGACAGTGACGGGGAGATCCGGGAGGTCCGCAGCAAGTTCTGGGTCGCTGTTGCGCTGACGACGCCGGTGATTGTCATTGCAATGTTGTCGCACGTTGTCGATCCCGGTCTTTCGGCCGGCGCTGCTCGCATTGCGCGAGGTGTCGAGCTGGTTCTGTCGGCGCCCGTCGTGCTGTGGGCGGCACTCGACTACTACCGCCGCGGCTGGATGGGCGTGATCAATCGGTCCGCCAACATGTACACGCTGATCGGCTTGGGTGTAGCCGTCGCTTTTGTCTACAGCATCATCGCGACGTTTGCGCCGCAGGCGTTTCCGGGTGAGATGCGCGATCACCATGGCATGGTGGGCGTGTACTTCGAGGCGGCGAGTGCGATCGTCGCCCTGGTGCTGCTCGGGGAGTGGCTCGAACTGCGCGCGCGCGGCCGCACGAGCGCCGCGCTTCGTCAGCTTCTGGAACTAGCTCCCAAGGTCGCGCACCGCGTCGGCAGTGACGGATCGGACCAGGACGTACCGCTGGGGCACGTGCACCCAGGCCATCGTCTGCGGGTGCGACCTGGCGAGAAGATTCCGGTGGACGCGCGTGTCGTCGAGGGCAAATCGAGCGTCGATGAGTCCATGCTGACCGGTGAGCCGATGCCAGTGGACAAGAGTTCCGGTGATCGCGTAGTGGGCGGGACGCTGAACCAGACAGGCAGTCTCGTCATCGTGGCAGAGCGTGTCGGCGCCGACAGTTTGCTGTCGCAGATCGTCGCGTTGGTCGCCCAGGCACAGCGCTCTCGCGCGCCATCGCAGCGTCTGGCGGACGACGTGGCGAGATGGTTCGTTCCCGCCGTGGTCGGCATCGCCGCACTGACCTTCCTCGTGTGGTGGTTGGCGGGCCCGGAGCCAAGTCTGTCGTATGCGATCGTCAACGCCGTGTCCGTGCTCATCATCGCGTGTCCCTGTGCGCTGGGGCTGGCAACGCCCATCTCCATCATGGTCGCGACCGGGCGCGGTGCGCAGATCGGTGTGCTGTTCCGGGATGCGCAGGCAATCGAGAGCCTGAGCAGGATCGATACGCTGGTACTCGACAAGACCGGCACGATCACAGTCGGCAAGCCCGCCTTCGATCAGGCCGTCGTGCTGGGCGGTTTCCAGGAAGATCAGATCCTGAGCTGGGCCGCGGGGCTGGATCGCGCGAGCGAGCATCCTGTTGCGCGGGCGATCGTGGCCGCGGCCGAGGCACGAGGCGTGCGGCCAGCTGCACTCGCTGAGTTCGACTCGATTACCGGAATGGGGGTGCGCGGCAAAGCAGAGGATGGTCATTTGCTCGCGCTGGGTAATACGAAGCTGATGGAGGCGATCGGCGTGCCGGTGGATCACGTCCGCGAGCAGGTGGATGAGTTGCGGCGGAAGGCGCGCACCGTAGTTTTCCTCGCAGTCGACAGCCGGCTCGCGGGCGCCATCGCAGTGGGCGATCCTCTCAAGGAGACCACATTGCCGGCACTGGAATCTCTGAAGGCCGATGGGTTGCAGCTCATCATGTTGAGCGGCGATAGCCAGGCCGCCGCCGAGGCCGTTGCCGCGACTTTGCCGCTGGATCTGGTGATCGGCGACGTACAGCCCAAGAACAAGGCAGAGGTCATCGCGGGCCTGCAGCAGAAGGGCAGGCGAGTAGCCATGGCGGGCGATGGAATCAACGACGCTCCGGCCCTCGCCACGGCCGACGTTGGTATCGCGATGGGGACGGGCACGGACATCGCGATGGAAAGCGCACAGGTAACTCTGGTGAAAGGCGATCTGCGCGGCATCGTCCGGGCGCGACGGCTGAGTCGCGCCACAGTGAGGAACATCCACCAGAACCTGCTATTTGCGTTCGGCTACAACGCCCTGGGTATTCCGCTTGCAGCCGGCGTTCTCTATCCCATTTCCGGATGGTTGTTGAATCCGATGTTTGCAGCTCTCGCCATGAGCCTGTCCTCCGTATCGGTCATAAGCAATGCACTTCGGCTACGCCGTGCGCAGTGATGCGCTGCGCCCGCGTGCACGGTGGAATTTACCAGGCGGCTAGATGGAACCACGTAGGCGAGCATGACAGTGACACGTCTATAAAGCCTACGTCGATTGCAATCATGCGATGAGGGCGCCGCGTGTCTACGCTGAAGTTCGAGCATCACCCGATACACACCGACGTGGTCATCGTCGGCGCAGGCCCGTGCGGATTGTTCCAGGCATTCGAGCTGGGGCTGCTGGGACTCACGGCGCACATCGTCGACTCGCTCAAGATGCCGGGCGGCCAGTGCGTGGAGTTGTATCCGGACAAGCCGATCTACGACATTCCTGCCCCCAAGCTCGGTCCGATTGCCGAATGGGGCCTTGCGATCAGCAAGCGGCAGCTCATCGTCGATACTGAGAAGTTCGAGACGAGCGTGCGGGGCATCTACGCCGTGGGCGATATCAACAGCTATCCGGGCAAGAAGAAGCTCATTCTGTCCGGCTTCCACGAAGCTGCGCTTGCCGCATTTGCCATCAAGGAATTCCTTGATCCCGGCAACAAGGTCCATCTGCAATACACGACTACCAGTCCGCTCATGCACAAGCGATTGGGCGTGGCAGGTTCTGATCGGCCGCTGCGAGGCGCCGAGGCGTCCAACGGGTAAGGCATTGGCAATGCATAACAGTCACCGGATCGCGCCCCTGCACGCTGCAACTTTCGATCGCGGCACGGCAGAAGCGATTGCTCGTGATACGGCTGCCCCCATCGAGCTGGTCTCGCGCATCTATCGGGAGGAACTCGATGCTCTGGCCAGCAACGCGCGACTCACGCAGTTCCTGCATGTCATCGCGGCGCGTCGAGCTCGCCTGAGACTGCGCAAGCATTGATCTCGACGCCGGGAGACCTAGAGTTTCTCGTCGGCCACCTGACCGGCGTGGTACGTCGAGTACACGATGACCGGAATGGTGAGATTTCCCAGGGCCTTCTCGATCGACGGCCGCACGTCTGCCCAGCTCAGGCCGCCCACGCCAGTGGCCAGCCTGGGCAGCGCCACGCTCTTCACAGCCGCGTGCTCGATCAGCCTGCGCAGCTGATGCAGCGTGTGGTTCACGTTCGCGAGCGTTGCCCGACCCGGCCGTTCGCCCGCGTTATAGGCCGCCTCTTGCGTGAACAGGGCGACGATGCGCCGGCCATCAGCGCCGGCCCAAGCCCAGAGCGATCCGGCTTTCGGATGCTGAGTCTTGCAATAGTGGCGGAAGTCCTTGTACATCGCCGGCGCATACTCGCGCAGCGCGTGTGCGAGACCACTCGCGTGATCATCGTTCGGGGCCACACCATGTGCGATGAGGCTTGCCTTGCTGAGCAGGATATCGCCACTCACTTCCTGAAGCATCGTGCGAACTCGGTTGGATGACTCGTGCAGTGTGAGCCGTCCGCCGGGAATCCATACCCGGAGTTCCGCGGAGCGATCCCGCGGAAGCCCTCATGCGTGACCCCGCAGGTTCGCGGGCGCGCCATCGTCGAAGCAATCGTCCTGAGTACGGACGCGACGAGTCAAAGCCGAGTCGAGGACGCTGCCGCGGCAGCGGACGACAGAAATTCGACGAGCAGGCGTTCAATCGCGCGTGGATCCACTGGCTTGGTCAGATGCGCATTGAAGCCAGCAGCCTTCGCCTGCAATTTGTCGCTCTCCTGTCCCCAGCCCGTGATTGCGATCAGCAGTGCGTGCTGTCCCCATGCCTCGAGCCGGATGCGGCGCGCAACTTCGTAACCAGTCATCCCCGGCATCCCGATGTCAAGGAGAACTACAGCGGGTCGCTGTTGGACGGCCACTTTCAGCGCCTGCTGACCGCTGAACGCCACGGCCGTGTCGTAGCCCGATAGTGCAAGCAACTTGCCCAGTGATTCCGCTGCCTCTCGATTGTCGTCCGCGATGAGAACTTTGGCAGGTATATGCGGCGTCACCACTTCGAGCGGTCCTCGGCCAACGCGATGTCGTGCATCCTTCGCGCTGACCATGGACAACGGCAGCCGCACGATGAACTCGCTGCCGTGACCGAGGCCTTCGCTGTTAGCTTCGACGGTACCGCCGTGGAGCTTGACCAGGCCTCTGACCAGGCCGAGGCCAATGCCGAGGCCGCCCTGCGTCCTGTCGATCGCCGTGCTCACCTGCGAGAACATCGTGAACAGTCCGGCGATTGAATCGACTGCCAGACCGATGCCCGAATCCTTGACTGAAATGATCGGGCCGCTGCTGTTGAGCGAGGCCGTCAGCGCGATGCGACCACCCGGGTCGGTGTATTTGGCCGCATTCGTCAGGAGATTGGCAATCGCCTGCGACAATCGCAGCGGATCCGCTTCCAGCGTGACCTCTTCGGCCGGCAGTGTCATCGTGAGCGTGTGCCGCTTGCTTTCAATGAGAGGTCGGGCCGTTTCAACGGCGACCTCGATCACATTGCGAAGCTCGACGTACTCCTTCTTGAGTTCCAGCTTGCCGCGCGTGATTCGCGAAACGTCCAGCAGATCGTCCAGCAACAGCGCCATGTTGCGAACCTGCCGTGCGATGACTTCACGGCCCCAGCGACGCTGCTGCTCATCGGTGGCGGGTATTTCCAGCAAGTGGACGGCATTGCGGATCGGCGCGAGCGGATTGCGCAACTCGTGTGCGAGGGTCGCGAGGAATTCGTCCTTGCGACGATCTGCATCCAGCAGTGCCTGTTCCGTTTCTTTCAAGCGACTGATGTCCAGGTTGATGCCAGCCCAGCGGGTGACTTCTCCCTGATCGTTGCGGATCGCCACGCCTTGCGCGAGGAGCGATCGGTAACGACCATCCGTGGCGCGTACACGATGCTCGCGGTACCAGGGGGTTCCCGCGCGTACGCACTCGTTCCAGGCAGAAACCGTCGCTTCGCGTTCCTCAGGATGCAGGGCCTGCGCCCATCCCAAGGATGAGCATTGCTCCTGCGTCATGCCGGTGAGTTTCAGGAATGAATCGCTGGCGTAGGTGTTGCGACCCGATGCATCGCAAACCCACACACCGTATTCGATGCTCTCGCCGATCGCGCGATAGAGTTTCTCGCTTTCGCGCGTGGCCGCATTCGACAGCTCGAGAGCCTTGCTGCGCGCCTGGACTTCGTCGAGCATCTTGTTGAAAGCATCGACCACGACGCCGAGCTCGTCGTCCGTAATTTTGCCGGCCCGTAACGAGTAGTCGCCACGATCCACTATTTTCCGGGCGACGCTCGCGATCGCCTCCATGGGTTCCGTGATGACGTACTGCAGCCAACCGGACGCGAGTAAAGCGATGGCCAGGCTCAGCACCAGCACGACAGCGAGCACGCCCGCATAAGCCTTGATGCGCCCGGTAACGTCGTAGTGCGCCTGTAAGTAGATCGTGCCCAGCAGCTCGCCGTTCTGCGTGACCGGGCGCAGCAATTCGATCCTCTCGCCGTTCACGTGCACGCCCGGTTCCAACTGTGGTATGCGCTCTGAGGGCGCCACATCCACTGACCTGGAGTAATACGCGTAGAGCGTATCAAGCGGCGTGTAGACAGCCGCGACTGCAATCGGCGGCTTTGCTCGCAACGCTTCGAGGTTCCGTGTCGCAGCCGTGCGATCGTTAAAGGAAAGGGCGGGGGCAACGCTGAGCGCCAGAATGCCAGCTTCGGTCGAGAGATCGTCCGCCCAGGCGAGGCGGCTGGCTCGCAAATCAGTGATCAGCAGTGCTGTCGCCGCGACCGACAGCGCGAGCACCGTCGTGAGCAGAACGACAAGCATCATGCGGCCGCTGATGGAGTGGCGCGGTCGACGCAGGGCGCCGAGCGCGCGCCAAATCACGCTGCGCGCAGGCCGATCGTCAACGGTTCTTTCCCCATCTGATTGCGGCAATCTTCTACTCCGGTGCCTTGCCTTCGGCGGCCAAATGCGCTCCACTCAACATTCGGCTCGCAATTCCAACGTTATCAGAGCGAGCCCAGGTGAACGAGCCCTTGGTAAGTCGATCAGCGGTGCGGATTGCGGCAGTCTGCATCTTTTTCATGATCAGCTTCACCGCGCAAGCCGCGGAGTCGGGCTATTCGCCGGCCGCCGTCAAAGCCGCTTTCCTGCATCGCTTCGCTTCTTATGTGGAGTGGCCGGTCGAAGCGGCGCCGGCGGACACTTTCATCATTGCGGTGTCCGGCGCCGACGATGTTGCCGAACAGCTCGAGGGCTTGCTGCCGGGGCTCAAGATCCAGAATCGCTCGGCGCGGGTTCGGCGGGTAGCTGCGCCGGATGAGCTCGAGGGAGCTCAGATTCTCTACATCGGTTCCTCGGTCAAGCGTGTGGGCCCTTTGCTCGCGGCAGCCGAGCGTCATCCCATTCTGACGGTGACGGACTCTGCCGAGGGTCTCGCGACCGGCAGCGTGATCAACTTCGTGCAAGTCGGTCGCAACATCCGTTTCGAGGTTTCCTTGCCGGCCGCCGAGCGCAGTCGTCTGCGTATCGATTCAGGCCTGTTGTCGGTAGCTGCACGCGTAGAGGAGCAGCCACGTGCGGGTTTGTGGCAAGACCGGAGATTTTTCGCGCGCAGGAAGGAGCGGGCGCCAGGGATCCGCGACCGAGGTAACTCATGATGCGTGCAGCGCTGACCTGTGCGGCCGTCGCCGTGCTATGGCATCCGGATCTGTTCGCGGCCAGCGAAACCTTGCTCGCCGGCGAAGTGCGCGAGCTCAGTCGCATGTCGCTCGAGGACCTCGCAAACGTCGAGGTCACCTCTGTTGCGAAGGCCACGCAGTCAATTGGCGAAGCGCCGGCGGCGATTTATGTCATTACGCGTGAGGAGATTCTGCGTTCCGGCGTCACGAGCATCCCGGAAGCACTGCGTCTCGCGCCGAACCTGCAGGTCACGCAGGTGAGCGCGAGCAGCTATGCGATCTCCTCTCGAGGATTCGGCGACAAGCGCGAAGTGCAGACCCAGGCGAACAAGCTGCTGATCCTGATCGATGGCCGCAGTGTCTACTCGCCGCTGTTCTCCGGTGTGTTCTACGACGCTCAGGGCATCATGATGGAGGACGTGGACCGCATCGAAGTCATCAGCGGGCCTGGTGCAACACTCTGGGGCGCGAATGCGATGAACGGGGTGATCAACATCATCACCCGATCGTCGGCGGATACGCTGGGCACCGTCGTGCGCGCAGGTGCAGGCAATCAGGAAAGCGGAGCCAGCGGGCGATTCGGCGGCGAGTTCGGCGACGGCGGCGCATATCGGGTCTACGCGAAGGCGGTCGACCGCGGTTCGACGGAGCTTGCAGACGGCTCCAGTGCGCATGACCACTGGAACAAGACGCAAGCGGGCTTTCGCGCCGACTGGGAGCGCAGCGCGGACCGCTGGACCGCGCAGGGGGACGTGTACGACGCTGAACAAAACGTTCTCGGGACGTCGAACATCGGGTTCTCGGGCGCGAACGTGCTGGGACGCTGGGAACGTGCCAGCGATGATTCGCGGCTCAGCGTTCAAGCCTATTTCGATCACACGCAGCGTGAGGCGCCTCCTGACGGAGCGCCGTTCAAGCTGGATACTTACGATGTCGAGCTTCAGCACAGCTTTGCCATCGGCGCGGCGCATCACATCGTCTGGGGTGCCGGCAAGCGCATGCACGACTATCGTGTTGAGAACATCGGCGCACTGCAGTTCGTGCCGGCGCATCGCACGCTCAATCTGGGCAACGTATTCGCGCAGGACGCGATCGCTCTCAGCGATTCCGTCAATCTCACGATCGGCCTGAAGCTTGAAGACAACCCGTATTCGGGCTGGAGTGCGCTTCCGGACCTTCGCCTCGCATGGTCGGCGAGCGACACCGCGCTGCTGTGGGCGGCCGCATCGCGCGCGATCCGCTCGCCGACGCCGTTCGACGCCGACGTCGCTGAAATCGTCGGCGGCAGTCCCTTCCTGGTCGGGAATCCGGATTTCCAGACGGAGAAGGTAACCGCGTTCGAGGTCGGCTACCGTGGACGCCCGCGGGACACGATCTCTTTGTCTTTGTCGGCCTTCTACAATGTGTACGACGACTTGCGAACAATCGAGATCACGCCCGTCACCTTTCTTCCCTTGATGTGGGGGAATCGCATGAAAGGCGAGACGTACGGAATCGAAGGCTGGGCGGACGTGCAGGTCACACCTTGGTGGCGGCTCTCACCGGGGCTGCGGACCCTGCACAAGGATCTGGAGTTCAAAGAGGGCGCGAGCGGACTGCTGGGCGTCGAGCAAGCAGGCAATGATCCGCGTTGGCGTGCATCCTTGAAGTCATCGATGGATCTGGGCGACAGGCTCACCCTCGATGCTTTCCTTCGATACGTGGACGAACTGCCGGATCCGAAGAACGACGCCTACATCGACCTGTCGTTGCGTATCGCCTGGGACCTGTCGTCGTCGTGGCAACTTTCATTGAGCGGCTTCAACCTGCTGGATAAAACCCACACTGAGTATCCGGCGCCGATCGGGATGGAGATTCCACGCAGCTTCTTTCTGGAGGCGCGCTGGCGGAACTAGCCTCAGGCGACGTGCTCCCCGGGCCGGATTCGAAAGCGTCGGGAGCGTCCGGGTGCCGGCTAGCAAGAGCCAGCCGGCGACGTGATCGTGGCACGCGATCGCGTGATCATGACGCTGGCTTGATCATAGCGAGCATGGCGCGAGTGAGCGGGCTGTTCGGGTCGCTCAGCTCCCAGACCGTGCCCGCATGGTCCTTGCCTTCCAGCACGAGCACGCTCGCCTTCGCGCCCTTCGCTTCGATTGCCTTTGCAAGCTGCGACGACGTCTCCATGAAGCGCGCCTCCTCGGACCCATACGCAACGATCGCTATCGGCGCGGGCGCGTTGACGTGCCGCAGGGCGCTGGCGCTGGCCTCGGCCTGAGGCGTCGGGATGTATTCGCTCAGCTCCTTCCAGCCGGCCAGATCATAAGGACCGCTGATTGGCACGATGCCGCGCACCGCGGAGCGCGGAATCTTCAGACCATCGAGCCAGGAGAGATCTACGCCGAGGTCCGCGGTCAGGATCGCACCCGCCGAATGGCCGCTGATGTAGATCGCGGTGGGATTGCCGCCATATTTTGCGATGCTGCGATGGATCCAGGCGACCGCTGCTTTCGCGTCGTCCGGCTGCGCCGGGTGCGCGAACTGCGGCGTCAGTCGATAGCTCGCGACCACCGTGATGATGCCTTGCTTCGCGAACGGCTCGGCCACGTAACCGTACTGCCTGCGATCGCCCTCGCGGAAGCCGCCGCCATGCAGGAACAGCAGCACCGGCGCGCTCCTCGCCTTCTGCAAGGGGAGATACAGATCCATGCGCTGCTTCGGGTCCTTGCCGTACGGCACGTCGAGCTCGGTGCGCAGCTCCTTGCGGACCTCCATCGTCCTCGCCTCTGCCGTGCGATAGAACTGGCCCCAGTCAATTTTGAAGTCGCCGCGATGCACGACCGTGTAGTACTGCGTCCAGTCCTGCGCCCTGGCGCCCGCAGCAGCAAGAGTCATGGCGAGCAGTGCCTGGGCGCAGATCCGGTAGCGATTTTTCACGACGCACCTCCAAAAGGAGCCTGAGCCTACACCGGGCGCATTCTGCGTTTGAAGCGCGCGCAGGTTGCGCCAGCTGCAACGAAGCACTACGCGCGCTGTAGTTGTATGGGCGACGCAATCGCCCGAGACTTTTCGAGTAGCGGTGCCGGGCCGGATGTCCGTACGCTTCGCTCTCCTGCCGATCCACCCCCCAAGCCGGAGAGCAGAGGTTTCGGATGTCCGACTCGGCACGTTTTGATCGACGCACAGTTCTGCGGGCGGCAGTGGGCTTTGCCCTGACGCGCGCTTTTGCTGCTGGGCCCGCACGGGCAGCGCAACGCGCGACGGAAACCGGCGACGCGGCGCTTGTCACACTCCTGCAGCGACTTGCGGAAGAGGAGCTGCGGCGCAGCCCGGAAGAGGCGACCGGCGCTGGGTTCGACACCGGAAAGAACGCGTCGTTGCGCAGTCAGCTCGACGATCGTTCGCTCGCGGCGGTCGCCGAACATCGCCGAGCCGCCGCGACGGCGCGTGCCCAGCTAGCGCGTATCGAGCGCGCTTCGCTCGGCGCCTCCGCGCAGCTCGACTATGACGTTGCAACGTTCGTCTACACGAGATTAGCCGATCAGCTCGGGCGTTACGGATTCGTCGACCTCGATCTGCGGCCGAGTCCCTATGTCGTCAGCCAGATGAACGGCGCCTACTACTGGCTGCCGGACTTCCTTGGCTCGCGTCATCCACTGCAGTCGCGACAGGATCTCGACGCATACTTCGAACGGCTGAGTGCGCTCGCCCGTGCGATCGATCAGGAGACTGAGCGAGTGCGGCACGACGCAGGACTGGGAGTGGTGCTGCCGTCCTTCACGCTCGCGACGACGATCTCGCAGTTGCAGGCGCTGCGAGCCACTCCGGCAGAGCAGACCGCCGCGATCGGGCCCGCGATCAAGCGCGCGTCAGCTGCAAACCTGGGCGACATCACGAACCGAAGCGTCCAGATCCATCGCAAGCTCATCGTGCCTGCGCTGACGCGGCAGATCGAGGCGCTGCGGATTTTGCAGGACAACGCCGACCACGACGCGGGGGTGTGGGCGCTGCCGGACGGCGAGGCGTACTACGCATCTGCACTGCTATCGAACACCACGTCGCAGACGACAGCGGCGGAGTTGCACGAGCAGGGATTGCACCTCGTTGCGGAACTCACCTCGCAGCTCGATGCGGCCCTGCGCACGCAAGGTTACACGGGCGGCGCGGTCGTGACACGAATCGACGCGTTGAACCGCGATCCCCGCTATCTGGTAGCGGACGACGACGCCGGCCGCGAACGGTTGCTCGCGGCTGCACGCTCCGCGCTGCAGAAGATCCGTGCGCGACTGCCGGCCGGCTTCAAAACGATCCCCAACGATCCGCTCGAAGTCCGACGGATTCCGAGCGAGGTGGAGAGCGGTGCGCCGGGTGCGTTCTACAGCGAAGGCGCGGCCGGCGCGCCCGCAACCTTCTCGATGAATCTCAAACTGCCCGCCGAGATGCCACTGTGGCGTCTGCCGACGCTCGCGCATCACGAGGGAATTCCCGGGCATCACTTCCAGTACTCCATGCTGCGTGCGGCAGGAGAGTTGTCGTTGTTTCGCAGACTCGTGCGTTTCTCGGCGTACACAGAAGGATGGGCTCTGTACGCGGAGCGCGTCGCGGACGAGCTGGGTGTCTATCGAGATGATCCCGCCGGCCGCATCGGGCTGTTGCAGTCGGAGCTGTTCCGTGCGGGCCGTATCGTTGTCGATACCGGAATTCACGCGCGTCGCTGGCCGCGCGAGCAGGCCATCCGGTGGATGATCGAGAACGTCGGCGAACACCCTGCGGCCGCCCAGCGCGAGATCGATCGCTACTGCGTGTACCCGGGACAGGCGTGCAGCTTCATGGTCGGCGCCACGCAAATTCGCGCTGCACGCGAGAGCGCGCGGCAAAGACTCGGTGACCGTTTCGACGTGCGCGACTTTCACGACGTGCTCCTGCGCTCCGGTCCCGTACCGCTCGACGTGCTGCGCGCGATGCTGCAATCGCTGTAGCAGTGTTGCGCGGGGAGCAACAAGGCGAGGCATCTCGGTACACGATCGTTTACGTAGAATCTTTCGCGGGCCAAGATCGGAGACGCGCGCATGAACCCCGCGGCACAGCATTCTGCAGTCAGAACTCTGAGTCCAATTGCAGCGGCAGTCTGCGTCGCGCTGGCCGGCGGTCCGGCAGCGGCGCAGACGACGCAGGACAAAGTTGCCCCCGGCGTCGAGGAGGTCGTCGTCACCGCGACCAAGCGTGGCGAGACGCTGCTCGAGGACACGCCGCTGTCGGTGGCCTCGCTCGGCGGCGCAAGCCTGTCGGAGCAGGGCGCGCTGGCCTTCAACGACTACATGCGTCAGGTGCCGAGTCTCTCGGTCGGCGATAACGGTCCGGGCGACAAGCGCATCGTGATGCGCGGCGTCAGCGCGACTGGCGACGGCACGGTTGGTCTGTATTTCGACGAGGTCGTGATCACCGGCCAGAGTCTCGGCGACGATGGCGGCAAGCAGCCGGACATCAAGCTGTTCGACATGGACCGCATCGAAGTGCTGCGCGGACCGCAGGGCACGACGTTCGGCTCGAGTTCGCTCTCGGGCACGATTCGCTGGTTGCCCAAAGCGCCGGATTACACGGAATTCTCCGCCGGCGTCGGCGCCCGCATCCAGACGCTGTCGGAGTCGGACGACACCGGCTACCAGTACGACGCGATGGTCAACATCCCGTTGAGCGATCAACTCGCAGTCCGTGTTTCCGGATTGCGCGCGGTCGTGCCGGGATTCATCGATAGCCGTTTCGGCAAGGACATCGACCAGGAAGACACCACGGCCGTGCGTGCCATGCTCGGTTGGAAGATCACCGACAGTCTCGAGCTGTCACTGCTGGCCATGAAACAGGACATGCACCTCGACGGCCGCAGCAGCTTCAGCACGGCGGATCTGGACCTGCCGAACAGCCCGACGCTCAACGGCGGACCGCTGCCCTCGAGGTACTACACCAGCGATCATGCACGCTCGACTCGCGATGACGAGATCGAGATGTACAGCGGCAAGCTGGTCTACAACAAGGACTGGGGTACGATCACCGCATCGTCCTCGCTGTTCGAGCGCTACTCCGGCTACGTCCGCGACGCGAGCGCTGCAGCAGAAGTTCTGAGCGGCGGCACGTTGCACGCCGACTCCACCGGCATCTCGCTCATCGGCGGACGCGACGGCTGGCCGAAGAACTGGATCCGCAGCAGCGAGCTGCGCTACAGCTCGGATTGGGACAGCCCGGTGCAGATCCTCGTCGGCGCGTACAACCAGAACGAGGAGCGCAGAGATGGCTCCTTCTGGGCCACGGTCGATCCGGTTACCGGAAGGCCCGGTGCGGATCGCACGGTCTTCCTGTCGCGCACCTCATTCGTGCAGCTCGATCAGGTCGCGCTGTTCGGCGAAGTCACCTGGAACATCAACGATCGTCTGGCGGCAACCGCGGGCCTGCGCTGGTTCGACTACGACACGAAGCAGGATGCGAGCCGGCTCGTCGACTTTCAGTCGCGGCCCGGTCCCGGCCCCGGCGCTCAGTTCAAGTTCGGCGAGTCCGGTACGACCTCACGCTTCAACGTTTCCTATGACCTGAGCGACGATGTGCTCGCCTACGTGCAGGTGGCCGAGGGCTTCCGCGCGGGCGGACCCAACGACCAGACCGCGGCCAGCATCGCGAACGTGGTGATCCCCGCCGGCTTCGGCTCGGACTCGATCACGAACTACGAGCTTGGTTTGAAGACGCAGTGGCTCGACCGCCGGCTCACGCTGAACGGCGCGATCTATCAGATCGACTGGTCCGACATACAGGTCTCGCAGTTTGCGAACTCGACCAACGGTCTGCGCTTCACCTATCGCGGCAACGGCGGCAAGGCCAAGGTACAGGGCGTGGAGCTGGAGCTCGCTGCGCGGCCTACGCAGGCGCTGCAATTCGGCCTGGGTTTCGCGTACACCGACTCGAAGCTCGAAGAGGATCTGCCGATTCCGGAACAGGGTCGCAAAGGCGACCAGCTGCCGTACGTGCCTGAGCTCACGGGCAGCGTCAATGCCCGCTACTCCTGGCCCATGTTCCAGAGCTGGGAAGGGTTCGTCGGCGGCGACTGGTCGTACGTCGACGACACTGCGAATCGCCTGCGACCGAGCGATCGTTACTACCGCAAGCTCGAAGCGTACGACATCCTGAACCTGCGCATCGGCCTGCAGGGGGGCGACGGCTGGCAGACCGTGCTGTCGGTCGAGAACGCGCTCGACAACGACTCGATCATCAGCTACCCGTTCGACTTCCAGACTGCAGCGGCCATCAACGGCAACATCCCCGATCGCCTCGGCCGCGTCTGGCCCCGCTCGATCTCGCTGAGCCTTCGCAAGAACTTCTGAATCTTCCATCGCCCCCGGTCCACATATATATGTATATGAGGGCCGGGGTTGCACATCAGCGCGACGCCTCGATCATGTCCAGCATCGCCTTGGTGAGCACGCTGTTCGCATCGCTCAGCTGCCAGACGGCGCCGGCGTGATCCATGCCTTCGAGGTTGAGCGTGCGTGCTTCTGCACCCTTGGCCTCGAGCGCTTGCACGAGCTTGGCTGACGGTTCCTTGAGGCGATCTTCTTTCGAGCCATAGACCACCAGTGCCACCGGGGCAGGAGCGTTGACGTGGAGGAGGGCGCTCGCTTTCTCCTCGGCTTCGGGAGTCGGCAGATATTCCTTGCGCGACGAGTTGCGCAGGTCGTAGGACCCGCTGATCGGCACGATGCCGCGCAGCGCAGAGCGCGGCACTTTCGCGTCATCCATCCAGGCGAGGTCGACGCCGACCTCGGCGGCCAGGATCGCGCCGGCCGAGTGACCGCTCACGTAGATCGCGTTGGGGTTGCCGCCGTGCTTCGCGATGTTCTGATGGATCCACGTGACGATCGCCTTGGCGTCGTCGGGCTGATCGGGATAGTGGAAGGCGGGCGTGAGTCGATAGCTCGCGACCACTGTGATGATGCCGTTTTTCGCGAACGGCTCGGCGACGTAGCCATACTGCTTGCGATCGCCCTCGCGGAAGCCGCCGCCATGCAGAAACAGCAGCACCGGCGCGCTGCTTGCCTTCCGTACCGGGAAGTACAGATCCATGCGTTGCTTCGGATCCTTGCCGTAGGGTACATCGAGCTCATGGCGCAGCTCCTTGCGCACTGCCATCGTCTTCGCTTCGGCGGTCTTGTAGAAGCTGCCCCAATCGATCTCGAAGTCGGCGCGATGCGTGACGGTGTAATACTGCGTCCAATCCTGTGCGGAGGCGAGCTGTGGCCCGGCGGCCGACAGCGCCAAGAGCACAGCCTGCGCGAGCTTTGGACAGCGATTTCTCACGACATTCTCCTAGAGCACGGACCAGAAAATGATCAGGATCGCGATCGGCACGAGATAGCGGGTCGCCGCGTACCACAGACGGAAGGCTGGGCCGTCGCCCAAGCCGAGCTCGTCGCGAACCGCGCTGCGCGACAGCGCCCAGCCGGCGATCAGCGCCACCATCAGGCCGCCGAGCGGCATCATGAGGTTCGAAGTCAGGTAGTCGATGACGTCGAACGGCGTGCGCCTGGAGTCGATCCCGATCCAGCGCAGCGGATGCACGTCGCTCCAGCGATTGAATGAGAGCACCGTGACGATGCCCATCAGCCAGATGATGAAGCCCGTGCCGTACGCGAGCGTGCGCCGCGACCATTTCGTGTATTCCTCGAGCGCAGCGACGATCGGCTCCTGGATCACGATCGTGGCGGTCAGCGCGGCGAAGGAAAGCAGCAGGAACAGCAGCGTGCCGAAGATTGCGCCGTACGGCATCTGCCCGAACGCGATCGGCAGCGTCACGAAGATCAGGCCGGGTCCCTGCGTCGGCTCCAGTCCGTAACTGAAGACCAGCGGAAAGATCGACAGCCCGGCAATCAGCGCCACGCCGCCCTGCGCGAGCGCCACGGTCAGCACACCTCGCGTGATCGAGTACTCGCGCTTCATGTATGCGCCCATCATCATGAGCACGCCGACGCCGACGCCGAGCGAGAAGAACGCCTGGCCGAATGCAGTGACCACCACCGAGGCCGTCAGCTTGCTCCAGTCGATACTGAACAGAAAGCGCGCCGCAGCGCCGAAGTCAGCGAAGAACATGGAGTAGATCAGCAGCAGGATCAGGATGACGAAGCGCAGCGGGGTGAGCACGCCGGAGACGCGCTCTATGCCCTTGTTGATGCCGCGCGCGATGATGATCGCCGTGAGCGCAATGATGATGCCCGAGTACATCAGCATGCGCAGCGGGTTCGACATCATCGCGTCGAACGCGGCCTGCGCGCCGGCAGCGTCGATGCCCTTGAAGCCCCCGCGCAGCCCGAACACGAAGTAGTCGAGCATCCAGCCGCAGACGACGAAGTAGAAGCTGAGGATCAGGATGACGCTGGTGGTGGCGAGGACGCCGAATGACTTCCAGAACGGCGAAAGGCCGTCCCGAGTGACCAGCACCTGCATCGTGCCGGGCACGCTGCGGCCGCCGTGGCGGCCGATCATCATCTCGGCCATCAGCGCCGGGATTGCGATCAGGAACAGCGCCAGGAAATACAGCGCCACGAACAGGCCGCCGCCGTTCGCGCCCGCCAGGTAGCTGAACTTCCAGACGTTGGCGATACCGGCCTCGGTGCCGATCGCAATGATCAGGAACAGCAGGTTGGAGGACCAGTGGCGTG
>DATEKT010000077.1:0-10031 GCA_035277305.1 Steroidobacteraceae bacterium
TCAATTTCATCGATACCGCGGACTCCTACGGGCCTGAAGTCAACGAGCGGTTCATCGCGGAAACGCTGCATCCGTACCCGCGGGGACTGGTGATCGCGACCAAGGGCGGCCTGATCCGGCCGGCGGCCGAAGCATGGGAACGGCGCGGCAGCCCGGCGCACCTGCGCCAGGCCTGTGAGGCGAGCCTGAAACGGCTGCGCATCGAGCGCATCGATCTGTATCAGTTCCACGCGCCGGATCCGCGCGTGCGCATCGAGGACTCCGTCGGCGAGCTCGCGAAACTGCAGCAGGAAGGCAAGATCCGGCACATCGGCGTGTCGAACTTCAGCGTCGCGGAGCTCGAGCGCGTCGCCGGCATCGCGAAGATCGTGTCGGTGCAGAACCGCTACAACGTCACCAGCCGGCGCTCGGACGACGTCCTTGCCTATTGCGAGCAGCGCAAGATGGCCTTCATTCCCTACGCGCCGCTCGCGGCGGGCGACCACGCCGGCCGCGACTCCGGCTCACCCGAGCTGGAACGCATCGCGAAGCAGCACTCCGTCAAACCGGCGCAGGCGGCGCTGGCCTGGCTGCTGGCGCGTTCGCCGGCGATGCTGCCGATCCCGGGAACCGCGTCGGTGGCGCACCTCGAGGAAAACGTCGCGGCGGCAAGTATTTCGCTGGCCTAGCTCGGGGAGTGTCGGAATCGCAGCGCTTGCTCCGTCCTTGGAGGCAGAGGTCAACCCCGCATGCTCTATTCGATCCTGATTTACGTCCCCGAAGACCTGGTCGACGCCATGTCGACCGAGGATATGGACGCGCACATCGCCAAGCACCTGCGCGTGCACGACCAGCTGAATGCTCAGGGCCGGCTGGGCCCGGTGGTGCGCCTGATGCCGACGACAACTGCGGTGCAGCTACGCACGACGAGCACGCCGCACGTCATCGATGGCCCGTTCACCGAGACGAAGGAGCAGCTGCTCGGCTTCTATATCGTGGATTGCAAGTCGCTGGAGGAAGCGATCGAGGTCGCACGCTCGCTGCCGAGCGTGCGCACGATCTTCGAGATCCGTCCGTTGAAGCTGTTCTTCCCGGGCGGGGAGATCAGCCCGATTCTCCCACCGCACGCGGCTGTTTGAAGAGCTTGCGCAGGAACACCGTCTCTACTTCCCGCCGCAGATCGTTGTTCGGCTTCTTCAGGAAGCCGTGCCCCTCGTCTGCGAACACGACGTACCACGTCTCGATGCCATTCGCGCGGATTCCCGCGACCACCTGATCCGACTCCGACTTCGGCACGCGCGGATCGTTCGCACCCTGCATCACGAGCATCGGCCTGGTGATCTTCGCGACGTTCGCGAGCGGCGCGATGCGCTTGAACACGGCCTGCATCTTCGGGTCGCGCTCGTCGCCGTACTCGGCGCGGCGATTGTCGCGGCGATACGCTTCGGTGTTCTTCAGGAACGAAGCGAAGTCGCTGATGCCGTAGCGCTCCACGCTGCCGACGAGACGATCGGCGTAGTGCGTGCTGACCGCGAGCGACATGTAACCGCCGTAAGACTGGCCGTAAACGGCGACGCGTTTCGGGTCGAGATTCGCTTGCTGCGAAATCCAGTCGAGCAGCGCGCCGATGTCCTTGACGCTGTCCTCACGCTTCTCCGCATTGTCGAGGTCCGCGTAACGCTTGCCGTAGCCCGTGCTGCCGCGGACGTTCGGCAGGATCACGGTGGCGCCGAGCACGCCCGCGAAATACTGCGCGCCGACGTTCCACGACGGACGGGACTGTCCTTCCGGACCGCCGTGGATGTCCATGATCACCGGCGTCTTGAAATCGGCCGCGATGCCGGCAGGACGATAGACCAGCGCGGAGATCGTCTGGCCGTCGAACGATTTGAAACGCACCAGCTGCGGTTCCGCGAGTTTCACGGGATCGAGACCGCCGAGCTCGGAAGTGGTCCAGCGGGTGAGTTCGCCGCCGGTCACGTCCCAGGTCCACACGTCGCCCGCGGAAGTCGCGGTCGACAGATCGAATGCGAGCTTGCTCTTGTCCGGCGAGAACGCCATGTTCTGCAGCACGCCGCGCGGCACCTGCGGCTGCGGCAAAGCGCGGCGCGTGACCATGTCGCGCACCACGACGTTCGAGAATCCATCTTCGTTCACCGCGTACGCGAGCAGGCGATCGTCATCGGAAAGCGTGAAGGTCTCGACGTCCCACTTCACGTCGGGCGTCAGCACGGTGTCCTTGCCGCTCGCGATGTCGATCTGCACCAGCCGGCCGAAATCGCTGTTGCGCGTCGAGATCGCGTACACGCTGCGGCCGTCGCGCGCGAGGCGCGCATTCGAGTAGAGCACCTTGCCGGCTTTCGGCGCGATCTCCTGCGTCTTGCCGCTCGCCAGGTCGAGCATGAAGAGCTTCGACTCGCGATTGGAGATGCCGCGCGTGAACAGCAGCTGCGAGTGGTCCGCGGAAATGTCGTCCGGACCGATCGAGCCCTGCTCGCGATACACGCTCCGGGCGCTGCGCGGGTCGGCCGGATCGGCGACGTAGATCGCGTATTCGGCCGAGCCCTTGGTCGCGCGCGAGTACGCGATCATCTTGCCGTCCGGGCTGAACACGGCCGACTGATTGCGCGTGCCGGGCTCGGTGAGCTGCGCCGGATCGCCGGTCAGGCCGGTTGCGTAAATCTGAAACCACTCATCGCCGCCCGTGTCGCGCACGAACACGAAGCGCTGCGTGCCGGGGATCGTGGTCGCGCGCGCGACGGGCTCGCTCTGAAATGTGATCTGCGTGCGATCCGCGCCCGGCGCCGTCACGCGATGGATCTGCTGCGTCGAGCCGAAGCGGGTCGCGATGAGGATGGAGCCGTCCGTCAGCCAGTCCTGGAAGGTGGCCGCGCGATAGTTCTGATAGCGCTGCACGGCCGCGGTCACTTCCGCGGGCACTTCGGGCACGTTTTGCAACGTCGCGGTGCCGACCTGGCGGGTCGCAATGGTTTGCGCGTGGGCGCCTGCGGCGAACAGTGAAAGAGCGATCGACCAGGAAAGCAGCAGGCGCATAACGGACCCTCGACGTAGAGAGGGCGTCATTGTAGGAGGAAGAATAGACAGGATGAACAGGATTAACAGGATGGTCGGACAAAGAACAGAGCGAGGCTTCCCTCCTCCCTTCTCACATCCTGTTCATCCTGTTCATCCTGTCAAAATTTCTTTTCTTCACCCGGCTCCGCTGGCCGCATCAAGGTGCTCTTGCCGAACAGCGATTCGATGAGGTCGACCGCGAGCTTCGCGGTCTGGTTGCGCACGTCCAGCGCCGGGTTCAGCTCCATCACGTCGAGCGACGCGAGGCGGCCGGTGTCCGCGATCATTTCCATGCACAGCTGCGCTTCACGATAGGTCGGGCCGCCCGGGATCGTGGTGCCGACGCCCGGCGCGATGGCCGGGTCGAGGAAGTCGACGTCGAAGCTCACGTGCAGGTGCGTCTCCGCATCGAGTCCCGCGAGCGCCTGCTGCATCGTGTGCTTCATGCCCCACTCGTCGATGTAGCGCATGTCGAATACTTCGAGCCCCTGCTCGTGCACGAATTTCTTTTCGCCCTGGTCGACGCTGCGGATGCCGACCTGCCGGATCGTCTTCGGCGACAGCGCCGGCGTTACGCCGCTCAGGCCAGTCAGCTCGCGCGGACCGAAGCCGCACAGACACGCCACCGGCATGCCGTGAATGTTGCCGCTCGGCGAGAGCTCCGAGGTGTTGAAGTCCGCGTGCGCGTCCAGCCACAGCACGCGCAGTTTCTTCTTGGCGTCGCGACAGTGCCGCGCGACAGCGCTGATCGAGCCGACCGCGAGACAGTGATCGCCGCCGAGCAGGATCGGCAAGCGCGCGTGCGCGAGCTCAGCGCGGATCGCTTCGTAAATCAGACGATTCCAGTCCGTCACCTGCGCGAGGTGACGATAGCCCTGCGTCGGACCCTGCCACGGATTCGCCGGGCCGGTGAGATTGCCTCGGTCCACGACTTCCAGGCCGCGACTGCGCAGCGCGTCCTGCAGACCCGCGACGCGCAGCGCCTCCGGGCCCATCGAAGCACCGCGGTCGCTCGCGCCGATATCGGTGGGCGCGCCGATCAGGACTGCCGCGCGATTGGTCATCAGCGCGCGACCTTGATCCGCTCACGCGCGGCCAGCCGGCCCGCGAGCTCGCCGAACAGATCCTTCGGATCGGCCATGGTCGGCAGCAGATCGATCTCGCGCTTCGTGCCGCGCTCTTCGTGGTGCAGGCGATGCAGGTAGCGCAACGACGAGAAGTCTTCCAGCGCGAAGCCGACGGAATCGAAGATGGTGACGTCGCTGTCGGACGTGCGCGCCTGCGCCTTGCCCGTCAGCACGTCGGCGAACTCGACGACGGGGAACGTCGGCTCGAGCTGCTGGATCTCGCCTTCGATCCGCGACTGCGGCTCGAACTCGACCACTACGCGCGCGTCCGGGCGGCGCAGGATGTCGCCGTGCAATTCGGTCTTGCCCGGGCAATCGCCGCCGATCGCATTCAGATGCATGCCCGGCTCGATCATGTGCGGCAGCAGGATCGTCGCGTTGCACTTGTCGGCCGTCGCAGTCGTTACGATGTCGACGCCCTGTACCGCCGCGGCGGTCGAAGCGCTGCGCGTGACTTGCAGCCCCGGCAATTGCAGTAACGCGAGATTGCGTTCGAGCTTCGCGGTCGCGGCCGGATCGGTATCGAACAAACGCAGCTCGCGGATGCCGAGCAGGTGATAGAACGCGAGCGCCTGGAATTCAGACTGCGCACCGTTGCCGATCAGCGCCATCGAGCGGCTCGAGGGCCGCGCCATGTAACGCGCAGCGAGCGCAGACATCGCAGCCGTGCGCAACGCGGTCGTGAATGTGAGCTCGGAGAGTAACAGCGGATAGCCGGTCGCGACGTCGGCGAGCACGCCGAACGCGGTCACGGTCAGCAGACCCTGCGCCGTATTCTTGGGATGACCGTTGACGTACTTGAACGAGTAGAGGCTCCCATCGCTGGTCGGCATCAGCTCGATCACGCCCACGGCCGAGTGCGTCGCATGGCGCGGCGACTTGTCGAAGTCGCGCCAGCGGCGGTAGTCCGCCTCGATTTCGTCTGCGAGTCCTTCGATGAAGCGGGCCGCGCCCAGCCGGGCCACCAGCTCCTGCACTCGCTCGAGTCCGATGTAGTCGACCATGGGATGAATCTCCGGAAGAAGCGGCCATGTTCCGGGCGCACAGACCCAATGAATAGCCAGAAAACTGATCAAAATGAGGATAAGATTGCGCACATCGCCAGCAGTGGCTGGCGCTTTGACCAGTCCGTGGGGCCGCAATGGACGAAATCGACCGCCAGCTCATCGCCCTGCTCCGGGAGAACTCCCGCACCCCCCTGGCAACCCTCGCTAAAAAGCTGCGGGTCGCTCGCGGCACGGTGCAAAACCGCCTGGCCAAGCTGGAGGCCGACGGCACCGTGATGGGTTACACGGTGCGCTTGCGGCCACAAGTCGAAGAGCAGCGCATCCGCGCGCTCATGACCGTCGCCGTCGAAGGCAACAAGGCGGACGCCGTGAACAAGGCGCTACGCGGCGATCCCGCAGTGGGAGCGCTCTACAGCACCAACGGTCGCTGGGATCTCGTCGCGGAGCTGCGCGCCGACAGCCTCGAAGCTTTCGATCGCGTGCTCGGCCGCATTCGTCTCATCGAAGGCATTGCGAGCACCGAGACCAGCCTGCTGCTCTCGACGCACAAGCTCTAGCTGTCACCGGTGCTCGTCAGGTCGAGCGCGATCTTGCGCTCTTGTGGCGTCGGCGGGCTCCACTGATAGATCCAGGTCTCCGTCAGCGGCTGATGTCGATGCCGCAGGAACAGGCGGATGTCGATCGGCTCGGTGCTGTCGTCCGGCGGTCTGATGTCGAACATCGCACGGAAGCCGTTGAGCGCTTGCAGCGGACGCGCCGACGGCGTTTCGATCGTGCCGCGCGAGACCGTCACGATGGGCTCGACCTCCGTGCTCTTCGCGAGCGCGCCGAGCTCGCCGCCAACGAAGTCGATCGCGAAGCGCCAGGAGAAATACTTGCGCGTCTGGCCAACGACTCCGCCGATGCCGGTGCGCGTCGCGATTGTTTGCGCGAGCGGCGGTGACGCCTGCAGCCGCGTGCCCCAGTACATGCGATAGCCGTACAGCAACTCGTCGCCGGGCTGCGGCGGCGCTGCCGGATTCCAGAAGGCGACGATGTTGTCGAAGGTTTCGTTCGGCGCCGTCAGCTCCACCAGCTGAATCGCACCTTTCCCCCACTCGCCCTTGGTCTCGATCCAGGCGCTCGGGCGGTTGTTGTACCAGACGCCGTCGTCCTGGTAGTGCTCGAAGTTGCGGTCACGCTGCAGCAGGCCGAAACCGCGCGGACTCTCGTCGAGGTACGAGCTGATGCGCAGCGCACCCGGGTTGGTGAGCGGGCGCCAGATCCACTCGCCGGTGCCCGTGCACAGGGCGAGGCCGTCGGAATCATGGATCTCCGGTCGCCAGTCGTTAGCGAGCCGGCGGTCGTTCTCGCCGCACTGATACATGCTCGTCAGCGGCGCGATGCCGAGACGCCGGATCGGTTTGCGCGGGTACACCGCGGCGTCGACGTCGATCACCTGCGGCGCGCCGGGCGTCAGCGCGAAACGATACGCGCCGCTCGCACTCACCGAGTCCAGCAACGCATAGAGCACCAGCGTGCGCGCATCGGGCGCCGGCCGCTCGATCCAATACGCGACGAAGCGCGGAAACTCCTCGACGTCCTCGGCGGTGTCGATCGCGAGCCCGCGCGCCGACAAGCCGAACTGCTTCGAGTCGCTGCCGCGCGCGCGGAAATAGCTCGCGCCGAGAAAGACCGCGACGTCCTCGTCCCAGTTCATCGCGGTGTGCACGCGCAGGCCCGCGAACGACAGATCCGCCGGCAGCTTGCGAGCATCGATGCCGCTACCCGCGAGGTCGAACATACCGGCGCTGTAGCGGATCGGGCGCGCCGCGCCGTCGATGACCTCGTAGAGATCGACCGGCTCCTTGAAGCCGCGGCCGCAATGAAAGAACTCGAGACGAAACTGCCCGTCGCCCTGCGCCCACAGTGCGTGATCGTGACGAAAGCGGATCGCCTGGTACTGGTCGTACGTCAGCGCACGCAGGAAGTCCGGCGCGAGATGCTGCGGCGGCTGGTACGCAGCGCTCGCGAGCGCGCGAGCTTGTCCTTTGAGACCGGCGTAATCGAAAGGTCTCGATGCGCGATCGGCGGCGACCAGATTCGGGGACGGGAGCGCAGCCAGAGCGACGGCTGTATGTAGGAAATCGCGTCGACGCATGTGAGCATGCGTAACGACCGGACCAACTCGGGGGTTCCTACACTCTTGCTCGATTGAGAATCACGAGCGCAATCCCGCCCAGAATCGCAACCGATGCGATGACGATCCTCACCGTCACGTGCTCTGCGAGCAGCAGCACGCCGCCGATCGTCGCGATCACCGGCACGCTGAGTTGCACGGTCGCCGCGCTCGTCGCTCGCGATTGTTTCAACGCCGTGTACCAGATCGCGTAGCCGAGGCCCGAGGTCAGCGCACCCGATGCAATCGCGTAGCTGATGCCGGCTGCGTCGACGGAAAACTGCGACATCATCGCCAAGCTCAATGCAGCAGTGAAGGGCACGGCGCGCACGAAGTTGCCTGCAGTGGCCGCAGTGGGATCGCCGGCGCCGCGGCCTCGCAACGAGTAGATGCCCCATGCAATTCCCGCAATGACCATCAACGCCGCACTGTGCAGAGGCGGAGCCGAAAGTCCCGGGAACAGCAGCGCGACGAGACCGAGCACCGCGCACGCGAATCCGACGACCTGCCAGCCGCGCAGTCGATCGCCCTTCCAGAACGCGTAGCTGATCATCGTTGCCTGCACTGCGCCGAACAGCAGCAGCGCGCCCGTCGCCGCGGACAAGTTGATATAGGCGAGCGAGAAACCAGCTGCGTATGCGAACAACGCCAGTGCGGAAGCCCAGTCACCCGCGAGGCCGCCCGCGACGCGACGGAACTGCACGATGACCCACAGAGTGAGCGCGCCGGAGACGATGCGCACCGTCGTGAACGTGCCAGCATCGATCGCAGTGCCGGCGAGAGCGAGACGGCACAGGAGCGAGTTGCCGGCGAACGCCAGCATGGCGAGCGTAGTGAGGAGAACGACGCGGGAGCGCGGCATGGGGCGCTATTGTATCTACCCTGACTTCCGTCGCCGCTTTGCCGGGGCGCGCGTCGTGTCGCCGCCGCGAATGCGCAATGCGTGCGTCGACTTCACCTCTTCGAGGACGAAGTACGTCTGTGTGTGGCGCACGCCGCGCAGCGATGCGATCTTGTCGCCGAGCACGCGGCGGTACTCGTCCATGTCTTGCACGCGGGTCTTCAACAGGTAGTCGAAGCCGCCGGCGACCATGTGGCACTCGACGATCTCGTCGACGACCTGCACGGTGTCCTTGAACCGCTGGAACACGTCCGGGTTCGCGTGATCGAGCGTCACCTCGGTGAACGCCATCAGCTGCTGACCGAGGCGCCGCGGACTCAGCCGCGCGAAGTAGCCTTCGATGAATCCTTCGCGCTCCAGCCGCCGCACGCGCTCGATACACGGCGTCAGCGTCAGATTGACGGTGCGAGCCAGCTCGGCAACGGTCAGCCGCCCATCGGCTTGCAGGAGCGACAGGAGCTGGCGATCCACGCGGTCCAGCTCGCGGCTGGAATCGCGGTTGGCGGGCTCGGCGGTCATAGCAGTTTCCCCTGCCAGAGTTGGCTCGTTTGGCAGAATCAACTAGTTAAGTGCCTGTATCGTAGCACGTTATGCTCCGCGCAGTCCGCGCGCCAGATACAGGTCCGCAAGCCATCATGTTCGACAATCCCTCCTTCGATGCCCATGAACGCGTCGTCTTCGCCGAGGACAAGGCATCCGGCCTGCGCGCGATCGTCGCCGTGCACTCGACCCGTCGCGGCCCCGGCGCCGGGGGCTGCCGCTTCTGGCATTACCGTTCGAGCGCCGAAGCGCTGACCGATGCCCTGCGCCTGTCGCGGGGCATGAGCTACAAGAATGCGATGGCCGGACTGCCGCTCGGCGGCGGCAAAGCGGTTGTGATGATGGACGCCCGGCACCCCAAATCGCCGCAGCTGCTCGAGGCTTTCGGCCGTCTGGTCGACTCCCTGGAGGGAAGCTACATAACTGCGGAGGACGTCGGCGCGACGGTCTCCGACATGGAAGTCGTCGCAACGCAGACTCCTTATGTGAGCGGCCTGCCGCGTACCGCCGTCGATGCTGACGGCAACCCGGCGCCGAAGACGGCGCTCGGCGTTTACCTCGGAATCAAGGCAGCCGTGCAATTTCAGCTCGGTCGCAGCGACCTGCGCGGCGTCACGATCGGCGTGCAGGGCCTTGGCGGCGTCGGTTATGCGTTGTGCGGCTTGCTCGCCGCGGACGGCGCCAGCCTGCGCGTCGCCGACATCCGGCCCGACGTCGTGCAGCGCGCGTGCAAGGAGTTCGATGCCCTGGCCTCGCTGCCCAACGAAATCGTCTTCGAGCGCGTGGATGTGCTGTCGCCGTGTGCGCTCGGCGCCGTGTTCGACGCCAACACCATCCCACGCGTGCAAGCGTCTATCATTGCGGGCGCCGCCAACAACCAGCTGGCGACGGTCGCGGATGGTGCGCGGCTGCACGCGGCCGGCGTGTTGTATGCACCGGACTATGTGATCAACGCCGGAGGTATCATCAGCGTCGGGCGCGAATACCTGGGCGGTGCGAGCGCGGCCTCCATCGAAGCCGAGATCAAGAAGATCCCGGAGCGCCTGACGGAGATCTTCGCCCGCTCGCGTGCGGAAAACCGCCCGACCAGCGACATCGCCGACGAGATGGCGCGACGACTCATTACCAACGCTTGATATCGGGGTTGAACGAACGATGAGCGCAATCCGAACCCGACTGCACGTTCCGCGAGCGCCGGCCCGTCCCGGCGAGAAATCGGACTTCAGCTACGTGCACATCTCGCC
>DATEKT010000078.1:0-39450 GCA_035277305.1 Steroidobacteraceae bacterium
ACGAGCGTGCTCGTCAGAAACCATACGATCGCGGCAGCGAGGCCGGCAGTCACCGATGCACCGCCGAACGTGCCGAGCATGCGCCGCAGAATCCCGCCGCCGACGAGTACGAGCATCAGCAACACCGGCAGAACCGAGCCAATGCCTTCGACACCGCCGCCGCCGGGCGCTTGCCGCGCCGCGGGCTCAGGCAGCGGCTCGCCTTCGATGAGCGCGGTGAGGCGTGTCACTGCTTCGCTCAGCCCACCGTAGAAATCGCCGTTGCGAAAGCGCGGCACGATGACCTGCTCGCGGATGCGATTGGCCATCACGTCGGGCACGGCGCCTTCCAGGCCGTAACCGACCTGGATGAACACCTCGCGATCGTTCTTGGCGACGAACAGCAGAATGCCGTCGTTCACGCCGCGGCGACCGAGCTTCCAGCTCTCGGCGACTCTTAGCGAATACTCCTGGGCCGTTTCGGGCTGCGCCGTCGGCACGATCAGAATCGCGATCTGGCTGCCTTTCTGCGCTTCGAACGCCTGCAGCTGCTGCTCGAGACGCGCGAGCTGATCCTGCGTCAGCGTGCCGGTGAGATCCGTCACCGGCCCGCGCAAAGGCGGCACCGCGAGTTGAGCGAATGCGCTGCAGCTGAACAGCAGCAGCGCGAGGGCCGGCAATGCGAGCCAGCGCGCGAACATCGGCTGGCGAGGTTAGCCCGGTTTCTCGGGCTGGGGCTCGGGTGGTTGGGCCGGCGTGTTGAAGTCCACGGACGGCGGCCTGGAGATCGTGGCTTCGTCCTGCACGGTGAAGTTCTGCTTCGGCTGGTGGCCGAACATTTTCGCGGTCAGGTTCGTGGGGAACGAGCGCACCGTGATGTTGTAGGCCTGCACAGCATCGATGTAGCGCTTGCGCGCGACTGCGATGCGATTCTCGGTGCCCTCGAGCTGTGCGCGCAGATCGCTGAATCCCGAAATCGACTTGAGGTCGGGATAGCGCTCGACCACGACCATCAGTCGCGACAGCGCCGAGCTCAGCTCGCCTTGCGCGGCCTGCCATTGCTGGAACGCCTGCGGATCGTTGATCAGCTCCGGCGTCGCCTGGATCGAAGTCGCCTTGGCGCGCGCCTCGACGACACTGTCGAGGATGTCCTTCTCCGCCGCGACCGCGCCCTTCACCGTGTTCACGAGGTTCGGCACGAGATCGGCGCGGCGCTGATACTGGTTCAGCACTTCCGACCACGCCGAAGTGACCTGTTCGTCCTGCGTCTGCAGCGTGTTGTAGCCGCAACCGGCCAACACGGACGCCAGCAGCAGCAGGAAAGCAGCACGCAAAAATGACATACCCGGGCCCTTCATTTCCGAGACCATGCTGCCCCACGAAATGGGGGGCACATGGGCCGAAAGCCCTGAGTGCGTGTCGGAGTTCCGACGACTACCAGATTTTCACGCGGTCCGCGGGCGCGCGATACATCTTGTCGCCGGGTTTGACGTCGAAGGCGCGATAGAACTCCGGCAGGTTGCTCACGATGACGTTGGTGCGGTACTCGCTCGGGCTGTGCGGGTCGTTCGTCAGTCGCCGGCGCAGGTCGTCATCCCGATATTTGCGCGCCCAGCCCTGCGCCCAGCCGATGAAGAAGCGCTGATCGCCGGTGTAGCCATCGATCACCGGTGCTTCCTTGCCTTTGAGAGAGAGCTTGTACGCGCGATACGCCATCGCGACGCCGGCGAGATCGGCGATGTTCTCGCCCATCGTGAGCTTGGCGCTGATGTTCGTGCCGGGCAGCGGGCTCGAAGCCGCGTACTGCGCACCGAACGCGTCCGCGCGGCGGTTGAACTCTTCGTTGTCCGCGGCTGCCCACCAATCGTGCAGGTTGCCGTGGCCGTCGTAGCGGCGGCCCTGATCGTCGAAGCCGTGGCTGATCTCGTGGCCGATGACTGCGCCGATCGCGCCGTAGTTCATCGCATCATCGACGGTCACGTCGAAGAACGGCGGCTGCAGGATCGCCGCCGGGAACACGATCTCGTTCTGCGGCGGATAGTAGTAAGCGTTGATCGTCTGCGGCGTCAGCAGCCACTCGGTGCGATCGATCGGCCCGCCCAGCTTGTTGACGCCGCGCTCGAACAGCACCGCGGCCGCGCGCATTTCGTTGCCGACCAGGTCGTCGCGACGAACGTCCAGCTTCGACCAGTCGCGCCACTTGTCCGGATAGCCGATCTTGGTGGTGAACAGCGCGAGCTTCTCGTGCGCCTGGCGCTTGGTGTCCGCAGTCATCCAGTCGAGCTCGTCGATGCCGCCGTCGAACGCCGCCAGCAGGTTCTTGACGAGCGCATCGATGCGCTGCTTCTGCTCGGGCTTGAAGTGACGCTCGACATACATCTTGCCGGCGAGATCGCCGATCGTGCCCTCGACCGTGTCGACGCCCCGCTTCCAGCGCGGCTTCTGCTCCTCGATGCCCGACAGGGTGCGGTCGTTGAACTCGAACTGCCGCTGCACGAACTTCGCGGGCAGATCCGCCGCGTAAGTGCTGAGCAGCTTGTAACGGTAGTAGACGCGCCAGTCCGCGAGCGGGACGTCCTCGAACATCTTGCCGAGCGCTTCGAAGTAGCTCGGCTGCGTGACGATCACTGCAGCGACCTTGTCGCTCGGGATCTGCGCGCCGCGCAGGAATGCATCCCAGTCGAAGCCCGGCATCACTTTCGCGAGTGCCGCGCGGTCGTAACGGTTGTAGGTCTTCACCGCGTCGCGGTTCTGCTCGGGCGTCCAGTGCGCGGCGGCGATGCGCGACTCGATCGCGTAGATCTTCTTCGCGGCGCCTTCCGGATCGGGCGTGTCGGCGAGTGCGAGCAGGTCGCGTACGTACGGCTGATACTTCTCGCGAATCGCTTTCAGGCGCGCGTCGTCAGAAAGGTAGTAGTCGCGGTTCGGCATGCCGAGGCCGGACTGCGTCACGTTGCTGACGTACTGCGTGGAATTCTTGTCATCGATGCCGACGAAGAACGCGAAAGGATGCGCGACGAACAGCCGCTGCGCGCGGCCGACGTAGCCGGCGAGGTCCTTGCCGGTCTTGAGCGCCTCGATGCGCGCGAGCTCCTGGCTCAGCGGCTTCAGGCCGCGCGCCTCCACCGCGGCTTCATCGAGGAAGCTCGCGTAGTAGTCGCCGACCTTCTGCTCATCGCTTCCCGGCGCGGCCTTGCTGCGCATCGCCTCGTCGAGGATGTCGCGCAGGTCGCGCTCGGCGTCGTCCTGCAGCTTGGTGAATGTGCCGTAGTTGGATTTGTCCGCCGGGATCTGCGTAGCCGCCAGCCAGCCGCCGTTGATGTGTCGATAGAAGTCGTCCTGCGGCCGGACCGACTTGTCGAGATTCTGCAGATACACGCCCGACTTCAGGATGCCCTGAGTGGAGGAATGCGTCGGGTCCTGGGCGCCGGCGGCCAGGGGCGCGCAGGCGACGGCGAAGGCAAGCAGCAGTTTGGAGTTCATGAGTCCTCGTCAGGTGGGCCGTCCGATTCTCAGGTGCAGCGGCCACACGACCGCGCGGCGACCGGAGCTCCACAGCGGAGCGATTTCAGCACGCAGGACCGGCAGCGGGTCGGCGCCGGACACTTTGGTATACCGTTGCGTGGCCGACCAGGTTCCGACGTAGCCGATGAAGTCGTCGAGATCCCAGTCGAGCCGCAGCTCGAAGGGCGGCGTGGCGATCTCCTGCCACGGAAACGGCAGGTCGCGATAAGCGCTCTCGACGTAGCGCCGCTCGGGCGGCCAGTACGGCCCGACGATCTCGTCGTAGTAGTGCCGGACGACTGCATCGATCGATGGTGCGACGAACGCCAGTCCGTAAGTCCACAGCGCCAGCACGCCGTCCTCGCGCAACACGCGACGCATTTGCGGATGGAAGCGGTCGTGATCGAACCAGTGCGCCGCCTGCGCCGCGGCCGCGAGATCGACGCTCGCATCCCGCAACGCCGGTTGCTCCGCGAGATTGGCGAGATACGCGACGTGCGGATGAGCTTGCGCATTGCGCAACTGCGCGACGCTGCCGTCGGTCGCGATCACGCGCTCGAAGTGCTTTGCCAGCCCGACGGCGGCCTGGCCGCTGCCGGTCGCGCAGTCCAGCGCGACTTCGCGGCGCGGCGTCAGCGTCGCGAGATAGTCGAACAACTCGCGTGGGTAGTCCGGGCGGTGGCGCGCGTACGCACCAGCGTGTCCGGAGAAATGGTCCTTGAAGGCCATGGGAATTACCCGCGCAGGCTGGCGAGGAATGCGTCGATCGCGCGCACGCTGTCCGGCTCGTCGAGCTGCGGCGCGTGGCCGCGGTTCGGCACCGTCACGGCGGCGAGACCCGGGACTTCTTTCTGCATGCGCTCGAAGGTCGCAGCAGAGAGCAGATCGGAATGCGCGCCGCGAATCGCCAGCGCCGGCCGGTTGCGCAGCTGACCGAACGCCAGCCACATCGCCTGCGCCGCGTTCGGCGGCGCGGGGATGCTGCGGATCGCGTCGCCGATTTTCGGATCCGCGGCGAGCCGCGGCACGCCGTCAGCGCCTTCGTCGTACGACTTGCGCGCGAGCTCGAGCCACTTCGGTTCGTCGTACTCGGGGAACGCCAGTCCGAACGTCGTCTTCATCTGTGCGGCGGCATCGCTCCAGTTGCGCACTGGCGGTAAACGTCCCGCGTACGATTGAATGCGCGCCACGCCGGCGGGATCGATTTCCGGACCGATGTCGTTCAGCACCACGCCGACGATGGATTGCGGGCGCGTCGCCGCCATGAGCATCGCCATCAAACCGCCGAGCGACGTGCCGATGACGACGACCCGCTCGAGCGACAGCTCGCTCAGCAGCGTCCACATGTCTTCGATGTAGGTGCCGGGGTGATAGTTGAGCCAGTGCGTGTCGTATTGCGACTTGCCGCGGCCTCGCAGGTCGGGCACGAGCACGCGCCGCGCCGGCGCGACGTGCTCGGCGAGCGCGGCAAAGTCGCGGCTGTTGCGCGTGAGTCCGTGCAGGCACAACACCGGCGCCTTGCGCTCATCACCCGGGTAATCGCGATAGTAGAGTTGCAGCCCGTCGCGGCTGCGAAAAAATTTCTCGTCGTACCCCATCCGCGCAGAATAGCGCTCTTTGTTCTGATTCTCGTCGGGGTCCCCGAGAATTCGCTTCCACCGACACGACAAGGCCCGCGGTCAACGATGCGAATTCTTGGGGTGACTTAAAAAAAGACCCCGGGGGTAAGCCCGGGGCAGAGAAGCGGACTTTCTGAAGGGAAGTAAAGCCCGCTAGGGGATTCGCACGAAACCAGCGCTATGGATCAATGCAATCGATCAGTGCAAACGTGACCACTGAAGAACCTTGATATCCTTCGACTCGCACTCGAAGTTCTTCGCCAGCACCGAGGCGGCTTCTTTCATATCGCCGCGCGACAGCACCCGGTTGACCTCGACGACGCCGCGGAACTCGCTCATGCCCTTGGGGGAGCGTTCCTGCAGCAGGAAGTGCGTGTAGTACTTGATGCTCATGGGACGTCAGACTAGAGACGCCCCCGCGCGCGTACCGTGAAGGAATTCGCAATTTGCAGGCCATTTGACGATATCAGGCGCCGCCTGAGAGCCGCTTAGCAAACCAGCTCACATGTCGCGATACCGCCCGCCGCAGCCGCGCGGCTCCAAGTTCATCACCCCCCAGGGGGCAGCACGCCTGAAACAGGAACTGGATCACCTTTGGAGGGTGCTGCGCCCGCAGGTGACGCAGGCCGTGCAGGAGGCCGCGGCGCAGGGCGATCGCTCGGAAAACGCGGAATATATTTACGGCAAGCGGCAGCTGCGCGAGATCGACCGCCGTGTCCGCTTCCTGCGACAGCGCCTCGACGGCATGGTGGTCGTCGGCGCGCCGCCGTCGGACCGCTCGCGCGTGTTCTTCGGCGCCTGGGTGACGCTGGAGGATGACGACGGCAACGAAGTCGAATACCGCATCGTGGGACCGGACGAATTCGACGCCGCGACGGGGCTCATCAGCATGGACTCGCCGCTCGGCCGCGCACTGATGGGGAAGCGGCTCGACGATGAAGTGAAGGTGGAGTTGCCTGGAGGAGCGAAAATTTATGTGGTGGTGGGTGTGAGGTACGCGGAAAAGTGACCTTGCCTTCTACAACCCAAACAACGACAGCAGCTTCCTCAACCCGCTCCCCGCTCCATCCAGATCTTTCCTTCTCCGCTTGTGCATCCGCTCCTGCAAGCTGGCGCAACGCTCCTGCAGCCAGCGCTCGCGATCCGCATCCGGCGCCGGGTGTTTCTTGTCGTAGGAGTCGCGGAAGCGGCAGAAGTCGCGATACGCCTGCAGGTCGTGATGCAGATCGCGGCTCACGAGCTCGATCATGATCGCGTGATCGAACCCGCTCGCCTGCGCGGCAGCGCCCGACGAGCCGAAGCACGCCAGCGCGTTGAGCGTGCGCTGCCGATCTTCGACGCTCAGTCCCCACTGCGCATCGTCGACCATCTGCAGCATCGACTCGAGCCGCGAGTAACGCTCTTTCACGAAACCAGCGAGCTGCGCGCGATTGGCTGAATCCAGCACCTCGCGCGCGCCGGCGACGATCGCCTCCGCCGGCTCGCTGCGGGCGCGCAGTTGCGTCTGCTGCGCGATGGCAGCGAGATGCTCCAGATCCGCGTCGTCGAGATTGAAGCTGACCCGGACGCTCACACCAGCACGTTCTTGAACTGCCACGGGTCCGAGCGATCCAGGTCTTCCTCGAACAGCTCGCCGCGCTGATACAACGGGGTCCAGTCGGTGTAGGCACCGACCACCGGGCCGAGATACGGCATGCACACTTCGAGGTTGCGGCGGAAATCCATCTCGTCGGGCTCGACGATGCCGGCCTTCGGGTTTTCCATCGCCCACACCATGCCGGAGAGCACCGCGACGCAGACCTGCAGACTGGTGGCGGTGTTGTGCGGCACGAGCTTGCGCGCTTCCTGGATCGACAGCTGGGAGCCGTACCAGTACGCGTTCTTCTTGTGACCGGCGAGCAGCACGCCGAGCTCATCGATGCCTTCGATGATCTCCGCGTTCATGATCCGCTTGCGCTCCTGCAGGTGCCAGTTGCGGCCCGCGAACTCGTGCACCGACAACACTGCGTCGTTGCTCGGGTGATAAGAGTAGTGAGCGGTCGGCCGGTACACGACCTTGTCGCCTTCGCGATGCGAGAAGTAGTCGGGAATCGAGATCGATTCGCCGTGGGTGATCAGGAAGCCGTGGAACGGCCCCGCTTTCGGCGTCCACGTGCGTACACGCGTGCTCGCGCCGGGCTGCAACATATAGATGGCGGTCTGCGGTCCGAAATCGAAACGATGGCCCCGCGGCGGCAGCGTCTTCTCGTGCGTGCCCCAGCCGAGCTCGGCGGGCTGACTGCCCTCGCTGACGAAACCGTCGACCGACCACGTGTTCACGAACTCGCCCGGACGCTTCGGCACGTTCGCGACCTGCGTATCGCGCTCGGCAATGTGGATCACTTTCACTTGCAGCTTGTGCGCCAGCGCAGCCCACTGCTCGCGCGTGCCCGGGTTGCCGGCGTTGACGCCGGTGTCGGACGCCAGGTTCAGCAGGGCCTGCTTGACGAAGTGCGACACCAGGCCGGGATTCGCGCCGTGCGTGAGCACCGCGGTCGGACCGTTCGGATGCGACTTGCGGACCGCGAGCGCTTCCTCGCGCAGTGCGTAGTTGGTCCGGCGCGCCGCCGAGATCGACGGATCGGTGTAACCGCCCGGCCACGGCTCGATGCACGTGTCCAGGTACAGCGCGCCCTTCTCGTGCGCGAATTTGATGAGCGCGATGCTCGAAACGTCCACCGAAAGGTTCAGCAGAAAGTCGCCGCGGCCGATGAGCGGGTCGAGTACCTGCTTGAAGTTGTCGCGCGTCAGCGGGCTGACTACGAACTTGATGCCGTACTCCGCTGCCTCGGCCTTGCCCGCCTCGTCCGCTGTGACGATGGTGATGCGCTCCGGCTTGATGCCGATGTGGCGCAGCACGAGCGGCAGGACGCCCTGGCCGATGCTGCCGAAACCGACAAAGACCAGGCGACCGGGAAACTGAACGTGGACCGGAAAATCAGGCATGGCGGACTACTCGCGGAATGGGGAAATCGGGCGGGCGGGAGTTTACTGATTTCTTCACTCTTTCCAATGCGGCGGCACGGTGCGCTCGTAGCCGGGCAACGCCTGCACGCGGCCGACCCACGCCGCGATCGCCGGGAAATTGCTTTCGAGCGGCAGGAAACGCGCGCGCAGGTCCTGCGCCTCGCGCCGCTCCAGGCTCCGCAGCAGCATCTGGATGCCGGGAAACACCACGACGTCGGCGGCCGAGAACGCTTCGCCGACCAGCCAGGCTGACGTCGCGAGTCGATGCTCGATCGTGGCTGCCTCTTTGAGCACGAGACCCATCACGCGCTCGATTTCCTCCATGCGTCCCTCGACGCCCTGGAACAGGATCGCCTGGATGATGCGCATGATGTGTTCTTCGGCATACGACTGGTACTCGCAGATCACGCGCTCGATCGTGCCGGCCTCCTGCGCCGTGCGGCCGAACAGCGGCGGCTCCGGATACCTGCGGTCGAGGTAGTGCAGGATCGCCAGCGACTCGAAGCAGACGTAGTCGTCATCCTTCAGCACCGGCACGCGGCCGCGCGGATTCATCTTCACCAGCGCCGGCGCCTTGTGCTCCTGCTTCGCGAACTGCACCAGGTGCGACGTATACGACAGCTGTTTGTACTCGAGCGCGAGCAGCGCGCGCCACGAATACGGGCTGCCGCTGCCCCACCAGATTTCCAGTGCCATGATCCTGCCCTTGCGTTACGGTTCCTGCGTCGGGCGCGATTGTAACGGTGCTGCGCAGTGAGCAAACTATTTGCATGCCGCCACCCACAGAACTGCCCTTTAAAGCGCTGATCTCCGTCGCCGAGCTGGCGCCGCACGTGGCCGATCCCGGCTGGCTCGTCGTCGACTGCCGCTTCGAGCTCGGCAAGCCCGAGACCGGCGAGCGCGCCTATGCCGCCGGCCACCTCCCGCATGCAATTTATGCCCATCTGGATCGGGACCTGGCCGCTGCGATCGCGCCGCAGACCGGACGTCATCCGCTGCCGCAGCCGGAAAAGTTCGCGGCGACGGTCGCGGGCTGGGGGCTGACGCCGGCGACGCAGGTTGTCGCCTACGACGCCGACAACGCCGCGTACGCCTCGCGTCTGTGGTGGCTGCTGCGCTGGGTCGGGCACGAGGCGGTCGCGGTGCTCGACGGTGGACTCAAGGCGTGGACCGCCGCGGGCCTGCCGACGACGACCGAGGTTCCGCAACGCCGCGCCGGTCACTTCGTCGCGCGTCCGCGGCGCGACATGTGGTTCGACGCAGGCGAAGTCGCCGAACGTGTCCAGCGCGCCGACTGGCGTCTGCTCGACGCACGCGGCCCGGAGCGCTTCGCCGGAACGGTCGAGCCGATCGACCCGGTGGCGGGTCACGTGCCGGGCGCGCGCAATCATCCGTTCGCCAGCAATCTCGGCAGCGATGCGCGCTTCGCGCCGGTGCAGGAGTTGCGGCAACGCTTCGAGCAATCGCAAGCCGGAGTCGCCGACGATCACACGATCGTCATGTGCGGCTCGGGCGTGACCGCGTGCAATCTGCTGCTCGCGATGGAAGCTGCCGGCAAGCGCGGCGCGCGTCTGTACGCCGGCTCGTGGAGCGAGTGGATCCGCGATCCGTCGCGACCGATTAAGAAAGGAACCGACTAGTCACTGGCGACTTGTATTTCTGATATCTTTCGCGCGCCTGAGCACCGGCGGAGGCCGCACCAGCCTTGGACCAACCTGCCAAGAAATTCAGCCCCAGTCCCGCGTGGGACAGCGAAGACTCGCTCGACCTGTATCAGGTCACCGCGTGGGGCAAGCCGTACTTCGGCATCAACGAGGCCGGTCACGTGGTGGTGCGGCCGGACGGCACCCCGGAACGCGAGATCGATCTGCTCGAGGTCGTCGAAGGTCTCAAGGCGCGCGATCTCACGACGCCGGTCGTGGTGCGCTTCTCCGACATCCTGCATCACCGCCTGACGCGCCTGCACAAGGCGTTCGCGCAGGCGATCGCCGAGAACGACTACAGGAACCGCTACTGCGCGGTGTTCCCGATCAAGGTGAACCAGCAGCGGCTGGTCGTCGAAGAGGTGTATCGCTACGGCAAGGAATTCAGCTTCGGCCTCGAGGCCGGCTCGAAGCCCGAGCTGCTCGCGGTCATGGCGATGACCGAAGATGCGCCAGAGCGCATGATCGTCTGCAACGGCTTCAAGGACGACAGCTACATCGAGGCGGTGATCCTCGCGACCAAGCTCGGCCGCACGATCATTCCGGTGATCGAGAATTTCGACGAGCTCAAGCTGGTGCTGCGCCACGCGGACAAGTACCAGGTGCGGCCGCGCATCGGCGTGCGCGTCAAGCTGGCGAGCGAAGGCGCCGGGCGCTGGCGCGACTCGGCCGGCGAGAAATCCAAGTTCGGGCTGTTCGTCAGCGAGATCCTCGAGCTGGTCGACACGCTGCGCGAGCACGAGATGCTCGATTGTCTCGAGCTGGTGCACTGTCATCCGGGCAGCCAGCTGCAGGACATCCGCCGCGTCAAGGATGCGATCAACGAGCTCGCGCACGTGTACGCCGAGCTCAAGCTGATGGGCACCGGCGTGAAGTACATCGACGTCGGCGGCGGCCTAGGCGTCGACTACGACGGCAGCGGCACGAACTTCGAATCGTCGATGAACTACACGATCAACGAGTACGCGAGCGACGTCGTGTACCGCATCGCCAGCGTGTGCAACGCCCGCGAGATCGAGCACCCGGTGATCGTGAGCGAGTCGGGCCGCGCGACGGCCGCGCACCACAGCGTGCTGGTGTTCAACACGCTCGGCTCCTCCGCGCTCGACCAGTTCCGCGTGGCCGGCAACATCGAGGAAGACTACAGCGGCCAGGAAGAGCTGCCGCAGCCGGTGCTCGACCTGTTCGAGGCGCATCGCACCGTGTCGGAACGCCGGCTGGTGGAGTGCTATCACGACGCGCTGCAGGCTCGCGAGCAGGCGCTGCAGATGTTCAATCTCGGCCTGCTGAGCCTGGAGTTTCGCGGTCTCGCCGAGCGGCTGTACTGGGCCACCTGCGCGCGCATCCGCGACTACTGCCGCAAGCTCGAGCGCTCGCCGGAAGAGCTCGAAGGTCTCGAGCTGATTCTCTCCGACACTTACTTCTGCAACTTCTCCGTGTTCCAGTCGCTGCCCGACAGCTGGGCGATCGGACAACTGTTTCCGATCATGCCGATCCACCGGCTGAACGAGAAGCCGACGCGCAACGCGGTGCTCGCCGACATCACCTGCGACTCCGACGGCAAGATCGATCGCTTCGTGAGTCAGCGCGACCCGAAGCGCACGCTCGAATTGCACGAGCTGCGCGCCGGCGAGGAGTATTACCTCGCCGCGTTCCTGGTCGGCGCATACCAGGAAACGCTCGGCGATCTGCACAACCTGTTCGGCGACACGCACGTGGTGCACATCCGCCTGCACGACGAAGGCGGCTGGTGGATCGAGGAGATCGTCAAGGGCGACACCGCCAGCAAAGTTCTCAGCTACATGCAGTACGACGTCGATCGGCTGTTCCCGCAATTCGCCCGCGACTGCGAGCGCGCCGTACGCGAGAACCGCCTGACCTTGGCCGAAAGCCAGGCGCTGCGGCGGTTCTACGAATCCGAGCTGAACGGCTACACCTACCTCGAACCGGATTGATGGACTTCAAAGCGCTTCTGACGGTCTTCGCGACCGTCTTCATGGCGGAGCTCGGCGACAAGACCCAGCTCGCCACCGTCCTCTTCGCAGCCGACGCCAAGCACAACCCCTGGCTGATCTTCGTCGCCTCCTCCGCCGCTCTGGTCTGTGCGGCCGGACTCGGGGTGCTGGCCGGTGGCTGGCTGTCCCGGACCGTCGACACACGGATGCTGTCGATCGTCGCCGGCATCGGCTTCATCGCCATCGGCGCCTGGACTGTCATCGCAGCCGTCCGCAGCTAGCCCGCAGGGCGGGCGGGTCATACCGGCCCCTTGTTGCGTTTGCAAAAAGGCTGGTTTTCAGGCCCGGCGTTGCAAGGCCCAAACCCGTGACGTAACATCGTCCGCGGTCAGCTGACTACGCAATCAACTAATACGAGCGACCGCTTCGACCTCACCGTTTCCTGCCCGTTTCCGGGACAAAACAAAACTCCGCAGCTGTTGCTCTGTGCATTGGGATAGTTGACTTGTCAGCGACCACACCCGCAGTCCGTCTCCATAATCCGGGGTTCTCGAGACCACTGGAAGCGAGCGGCCCTGCGTAACTCCTGTCTGGCCTCAAGAGTGATGACATCGATGACGACGATCTACGTTGGAAATCTGCCCTTCAGCGCGACTGAAGCAGATGTGCGCAGCATGTTCGAGAAGCACGGCGCCGTGCAGTCCGTCAAACTGGTGAACGATCGCGAGACCGGCCGCCCGCGCGGCTTCGGCTTCGTCGAAATGTCGCCCACGGATGCGCAGACCGCGATCCAGCACATGAACGGGTTCAACATGGGCGGCCGCCCGCTGCGCGTGAACGAAGCACGCGAGCGCGAAGCGCGCCCGCCGCGTCAGAACAACCGCTGGTAGACGTAAGCGCCGGGTCCGGGTAGCCGGGCCCCGCCGATTCCACTATCTTCGCGCTCATTGAGAAGCGCAGGAGATCGGTGGAAGTGATTGTGCGACTCGCGCCGCTGCTCGTGGCCGCCGGCCTGTTGGCGAGCGGCTGCGCCACGCAGCGTGCCGACCCTGCAACCGATCAGGCGCATTCGCGGCAGACGCTGCAGTTCTTCGGCGTTCGTCCCGGCATGACCGTGGTGGAAGTATGGCCGGGCGGCGGTTCGGACACCGAGATCCTCGCGCCGCTCCTGCGCAACCGCGGGCAGTTGTACGTCGCAAATCTCGATCCCGCCGCGAGCGAATACGCCCGCCGCACCGTGGATGACTTCCGCACCAAGCTGACCACGCACCCGGATCTCTACGACAAAGTGGTCGTGACCACGCTCGCCGCGCCGCCGGCCAGCAACGCGATTGCGCCGCCCGGTTCCGCGGACCTGGTCGTCAGCATCCGCAACCTGCACACCTGGATGATGTTCGGCTGGCAGCGCGAAGCATTCGCAGCCATGCACGCCGCGCTGAAGCCGGGCGGCGTGCTGGGTGTAGTCGAACACCGCGGCGATCCGCAGCGCCCGCAGGATCCCAAGGCCGCCTCGGGCTACGTCCACGAGCAATACGCCATCGACCTGATCGAAAGCGTCGGCTTCAAGCTGGTCGCGCGCTCCGAGATCAACGCCAATCCGCGCGACACCAAGAATTACGAGAAAGGCGTGTGGGCGCTGCCGCCGACGTTTGCCGGCGGCGCCGTGAACCACGAGCGCTTCGCCGCGATCGGCGAGAGCGACCGCTTCACGCTGAAGTTCGTGAAGGTCGCACGATGAGAAGCGTCGCGATCGTCGCGTTTGCCACGCTCGTGTGCTCGCCGCTGTACGCGCAGCAACCCGATGCGAAACCGTCCGCGCCGCCGACCGAGACCGCGGCAGCAACGGCGCTGAAAGCCAAGGGTCGCATCCGGTTGCTCGGCGCGGAAGTACCGCCCGGCACCAGCAAGCGACTCACCTGGACCAGCGGCACCGCGATGGAAGGATTTGTCGTGCCGGTGCCGGTCATCGTGCTCAACGGCAAAGGCCCGGGCCCGGTGCTGTGCCTGACGGCGGCCGTGCATGGCGACGAGTTGAACGGCATCGAGGTGACGCGGCGCGTGCTCAACGACGTCGATCTCGAGGAACTCAACGGCGCAGTGATCGGCGTGCCGATCGTCAACATCCAGGGCTTTTATCGCGGCACGCGCTACCTGCCGGACCGCCGCGATCTGAACCGATACTTTCCCGGCAACCCGCGCGGCAGCGCCGCCACGCGCATGGCGCATTCGTTCTTCACCGACGTCGTGAAGCACTGCTCCGCGGTGATCGATCTGCACACGGGCTCGCTGAATCGCACCAACCTGCCGCAGGTGCGAGCCGATCTGCGCATGCCGCAAGTTCAGCGCATGACGCAGGCGCTCGGTGCGACAGTCGTGCTCCATAGCGTCGGCGAGCGCGGCTCGCTGCGACGCGCGGCGAGCGAGGCCGGCATTCCGACGGTGACGTTCGAGATGGGCGAGCCGATGCGCGTGCAACCCGAGCAGGTCGAGCACGGCGCGAAAGCGATCGAGACGCTGATGTACTCGCTCGGCATGACCAAGCAACGCCGCTATTGGGGCGATCCGGAGCCGGTGTATTACGCGTCGAAGTGGGTGCGCGTCGATCACGGCGGCATCCTGTTCTCCGATGTCGCGCTCGGCGAGCGCGTCAGCGAAGGCGAGCTGCTCGGCGTCGTGACCGATCCGATCTCGAACCAGCAGCATCGCATCTACGCGCCGATCAGCGGCCGCGTGCTGGGCATGGCGCTGAACCAGGTCGTGCTGCCTGGCTTCGCGGCCTATCGCATCGGCACGGCAACATCGAAGTCCGATGCGGCGATCCAGTCCGGCGACGATGCGGGCGAGGATACGCCGGACGACGAAGCGACTCCTGAAGACGAAGACGCGCCGCCGCGCGGCTGAGCCAACCCAGCGGAGAACTCGTGGAAAAACTCACCTTCACCGGCTTCCTGCTGCGCGTGGCGTTCGCGATCGCGCTGGTGCTGCTCACCTACAACCCCAGCGGCTATTCGTACGTGCACATGCTGCAGGCGGGTTTTCCCGCGGTCACGCCGCTCGAAGCAGTGCTCGGCATCGTGCTGCTGATCGGCTGGTTCGTGTTCCTGCGCGCCACGCTCAGCTCCATCGGTCCGCTCGGCATGGTGCTGGCGCTCGCGCTGTTCGCCGCGCTCATCTGGCTCATCGTGTCGTGGGGCTGGGTGAAGTTGTCCGACACCGGCGCAATCCTGTGGATCGCGCTGGTCGTGCTCGCGCTGATCCTCGCCGTCGGCATGTCGTGGTCGCACATCTATCGGCGCTGGTCCGGGCAGGCGACGGTCGAGGACGGAGACGACCGTTGAGCGGGGTCGACGTCACGCATGTTTTCACCGGGCGCGTCATCGAGGTGAACATCGAGCGCGTCGAGCTGCCGAACGGCACGACCGCGTCGCTCGAGATCGTTCATCATCCCGGCGGCGCCGCGGTGCTCGCACTCGACTCTGAAAATCGCGTGTGCCTGTTGCGCCAGTTCCGCCACGCCGCGGGCGGATGGGTGTGGGAGCTGCCCGCGGGCAAGATCGATAATCGCGAGCCGCCGCTGAACACGGCGCGGCGCGAGCTCGAGGAAGAAGCTGGCCGCGCAGCCGGCTCGTGGGAATCACTCGGGGATTACCTGAGCTCGCCCGGCGTTTTTACAGAAGTCGTTCACCTGTTCTTCGCGACGCAGTTGACCGCCCTCCCGCAGCGCCCGGAAGAGCACGAGGTTCTCGAGGTTCACTGGCTGCCTTTTAACGACGTTCTGCAGATGGCCCGCTCCGGTGAGCTGCGCGACGGAAAGTCGCTCGTAGCTGTTTTCCGGGCCTCTGCGCGCATCCCCGGCGCCGCCTGACATAGCGCGCGGCTGCTGTCGATACCGCTGACAGCCGCGCTTCGCGATTCGGGTACCAGTTCACACTTCCGCGCCTTGCCGCTGCGGGCGTGACGCCCTTCAATAGCGTTGCAACATTGCGCGCACTCGTGAAGCCGCACACAAGTGAGCGCGGACAGGCGACATACAATCGGCGGCACTGGTGTCTAGGGACGAAGACGTGAAGGACGAACTGAAAAAACTGGGCTTGCGCATCCGGCCGCGCGTCGTGGAGTCACGCGCGCAGAAGCCGGGCCAGCCGGGTCAGATTGCATTCGACGCCCGCGGCAACGCGGTCTACGAATGGAAGGAAGATCTTCTGACCGAAGACGGCGCGGCGGGCGAGCGCGCGCGCGACAAGGCGCTGGCGCACCCCGGCCTCGCGATCGTCGAGGACGAGGCGCCGGCGAACGGCCCGATCCGCTCCAATCCCAAGGGCATGCGCAACGGCTACAACCCGTACGAGAGCGGCCTGCTCGCGAAGAAAGGGCCGCGCAAGAAAGTCGATCTGCGCGAGCTGTCGAAGTGGATGGAAGCGAAGAAGAACTCGAAGTTCGACGGCACCGAAGAATAAGCCCGACCTACACGGCGAGCTGCCGGATCTTTTCCTGGTGACCGCGGCGGAAGAAACGCCGCAGCTCCGCGAGCCACAGTTCCGGTCGCTGGCGGCGCGCGCGCAGGAATTTCTCTTCGAGCGAGCGGCAGAAGCGCGCCGCGTGCCGATTCGCCTCGTGGTAGCGGTTGCGGCTGATCTCATCCAGCTGCGGCAGAAAACTCACCGCGTGAAACAAGCGCGCATGCAGCGCGCCGGGAAACCGGCCCGACTGCTGCCGCGTCAGCAACGCAACGGCGGTCGCGTATTTGTCGACCTCGGCCTGCAACTCCAGCTCGAGCAGCGACACGTTGCGGCCGCGCGCGAGGCTCCAGACCAGGTAGTGAAAGTGGCTGACCCCTTCGAGCGCCGTGCAGTAGTCGGGCAGGTTGTCCTCATCGAGCGCTTCGAGCGGATCGCGTTGCGCGAGCCTTGCCAGCACTTCGCGGTCGATGAACAAGCCGAGCCGCACACCCTGCTCTTCCTCGACGACGTAGACCTGCTCGTCGCTCGCGTCGCCGGCCTGCTCGCCGACGACCTGCCGCAGGCGCTGTCGGTCGCTGAGAACGAAGTCCTGCACGTCCTCGCGTACCGGTGCGTCGTAGAGCTGCGCCAGCAATGTCTGCATGCGGCGCAGGAGCTGCATGCTCGTACTCCGCACTAGTGCTCCTTGCGCGCGCCCTGCGCGACCGGCGCGACGCCGAGCCGCTGCAGGATGGCGAAGGCGCGCGGACTGCCGGTCTTCAGCCAGATCTCGTACAGCCGCAGGATGTCGCGATCGGTGTGCGTGTGCGCCATCTCCGCGACGTCGTTGAGCACGTCGACGAGCCGCTGAAACTTCTGCGCGAGCTCGAGGAACACCGTCGCGAACGCCTGCCCGCGCAGCGTGCCGCGCATGTTGTCGGCGAGCGTGCCGTAGGCGCGCCCGCCCATGGCAATGTGGTAGTCGACGTCGATCAGCTTGCGCGCGAAGCTCTGCGCGAAGAATCCGGCCACGAACAGCGAGACGTCGCCGAGCCGGCGCAGCGCCTCGTCGCGCTGCTGCGGCGAAGACGCTTCGGAAGCGTCGGCGAGCATGTGTGCGAGAGGCTTGAGGCGAATGCCGTCGGGCGTGCTGTCGTACAGCTCTTCCGAGCGGGCGAACATGGTGAGAATGTTGACGACGTAGTGTTCGGTATGGTCGTCCACGTCGACGCGTTGCTTGCGCAACGCAGCCTGCACGGAGTCGTGAAAGAACTCGCGCAGGTTGGTGACTGCAACGAGCGGCTTAGCTGCTTCGTGCTCCTCCATCGCCCGACACCTCTTTGACGTACATGCTCTTCATGACCTTCACATTCAGGAATCGTGCCCGGCCGCGGGAGTTCCGCTGCGGGCCAAGGTTACATAGTGATCGCGCCAAACCGGTGCGCTGTCTGTGCTGCAGATCGCGAAATCGGTGCATTCAGCGGCCTGGCAGCCACGTGCCGGGAGTGCTGAAAAGGAAAACCCCGCGGTGCTCGCACACCGCGGGGTCTTCGTTTCGCTCATGGAAAGCGTTGGAGCTGTTTACCAGCGACCGCCGCCGCCACCGCCACCACCGCCGCCGCCGCGGGGACCACGGCCACCACCGCCGCCGCCACCACCGCCACCCTGACGTTCCTGCGCCTCGTTGACGCGCAGCGGACGGCCGCCCATGTCCTTGCCGTTCAGCGTCTGAATAGCGCGCTGCGCGTCGGGACGCGGCATTTCCACAAAGCCAAAGCCGCGCGGACGACCGGTCTCACGATCGTTGATCAGCGCAACCGACTCCACGGTGCCGTGCTGCTCGAACAGCTGGCGCACCGCAGCCTCGTCTGCCGAGAACGGCAGGTTTCCCACATAGATCCTCGTCATAGAAGTACTAACTCTCTCTGCTGAAAAAGCCCCGAGCGCGGATGGATCCCCACTGCGAGGCCTGGTTACAAACGGGCTCCGCCCCCGCTCCCTGTCTTGTTCCTCTTCGGAGCGACAGATGAGCGGTTGTGGTCCCAGGCCTAACGTTCGCGGTCTCGTCGGATTTTTCAGAAGTTGGCCGTGAGAATTTGGGGTCTTCAATGACCCGGCTGGCCAAGCCAGAGAAAAAAGCGGGCAAAGGCACTACGAACGGCGCGGAATGTAAACCAAACTTTTTGGCAAGGCAATTAGGCCCGCGCCGCTCCTGCGGGCCGTGTAGGTGCTTGTATGCGCACCACTTACAACAGCTGCGCCAACTCCGTCAGCGAGCGAATCGTGTGCGCCGGCGGCGCGATTTCAGCGGGCCATTCGACGCCCTGCCGGTCGATCCAGATCGCGTGCATGCCGGCGCCGCGGGCGCCGACCACGTCGAGGTGCGGATCGTCGCCGACGTACACGACGTCCGCCGCCTGCAGATCCGTCCCCTCGATCACCTTGTGAAAGATCGTTGGATCCGGCTTGAGCGCGCCGACGTGACGCGCGGCCACCGTGCGCTCGAAGAAGTGCGCGAGGCCGATCTTCGTCAGGTCGGCGTTGCCGTTGCTCGCGGTAAACAGGCGATAACGGCGGCGCAGCTGTTCGAGCCCCGGCAGAACGTCTGCGTACAGGTCGACTTCGTTGCGCGCCTGGATGAACGCGTCGAACGCTTCCTCCGCCATCGCCTCGGCGTAACCGAATTCGCGCGCGTGGTCGCGCAGCGTCTGCATGCGCAGGAACGTGAAGTCATGAGCCTTCTGCGGATACGCGGCGGCAGTCTGCTCCCGCGCCTTGCGCATCATTTCGAGCGTCATGGAGGCGACCACGCGCGGGTAACGCTGCGCGAGAAAGTCGTACATCCTCTGCTCGGCACGGATGATGACCGGCCACACGTCCCACAGGGTGTTGTCCAGGTCGAAGCAGATCGCGCGGACCTTCAAGCGCGCACCGCTGCGAGGCCGCGTTGCAGGTCGGCCTTCAGGTCGTCGAGATGCTCCAGCCCCACGGAGATGCGTAGCAATCCCTCAGTGATGCCGGCGCGCTCGCGCTCCGCCGCGGTGATGCGCGAGTGCGTCGTGCTCGCCGGATGAGTGATCGTGGACTTCACGTCACCCAGGTTCGCGGTAATGGACACCAGCTTCGTCGCATCGATGAACGACCATGCGCCGGCCCGGCCGTTGCCGACCTCGAAAGCGATGATGCCGCCGAAGCCGCTTTGCTGCCGTCGCGCGAGCGCGTGCTGAGCATGCGACTCGAGGCCGGCGTAGTGCACCTTGCGCACTCCCTGCTGACCCTCCAGCCAGCGCGCCAGCTCGAGCGCCGCGACCGAGTGCGCGCGCATGCGCAGCTCCAGCGTTTCCAGGCCCTTCAGGAACACCCAGGCGTTGAAGGGACTCATGCTCGGCCCGGCCGAGCGGATGAAGCCGAACACGTCGCGGCCGACCAGCTCTTCGTTGCCGACGATCGCGCCGCCGACGCAGCGCCCCTGCCCGTCGAGATACTTGGTCGCCGAGTGGATCACCAGGTCCGCGCCGAGCTCGAACGGCTTCTGCAACGCCGGCGTGCAGAAGCAGTTGTCCACGCAGAGCAGCACCTTGCGCTCGTGACAGATGTCGGCGATCGCGCGGATATCGGCGATCGCGGACAAGGGATTCGAAGGCGTCTCGAGGAACGCGAGACGCGTGGTGTCGCGGATCGCGGCGCGCCACGCATCGTTGTCGTCGGGCCGCACATAGGTGACCGCGACGCCGAACTTCGTCATGTAGCGGTTGAGCAGCGCGATCGTCGAGCCGAACACGCTGTCCGAGCAGATGATGTGGTCGCCGGCCTTGAGCAGCGCCATGCACATCGCAAGGATCGCAGCCATGCCCGAGCTCGTGCCGACGCACGCAGCGCCGCCTTCCATCGCCGCCAGGCGCTCCTCGAAGCAGCGCACCGTCGGATTCGTGAAGCGGGAATAGATATTGCCCTTCTCGGTCTCCGCAAACCGCGCGGCCGCCTCGGCGGCATTGCGGAACACGTAGCTCGAAGTGGTGAAGATCGGCTCGGCGTGCTCGCCTTCGTGCGTGCGCAGCTGGCCGGCGCGGACGCCCAGGGTTGCGAGGTGGTGGTCGGACATGGCGGCGCCTGGCGGTTGGTGCGGAAACGGGACGCTTAGTTTAACTTCTCCGCCCATGCTCACTCTCGTCATCGGCAACAAAGAGCTGTCCAGCTGGTCGCTGCGGTCCTGGCTGGTCCTGAAGCACTACGGCGTCCCGTTCAGCGAAATCCAGCTGCCGCTCGATACGCCGGAGTTCTTCGCGCGGATCGTGCAGTACTCGGGGGCGCAACGGGTGCCGGTCCTGATCGACGGCGACCTGCACATCTGGGACTCGCTGGCGATCGTCGAATACGTGAACGAGAAGGTCGGCGGCCGCGCCTGGCCGGCGGATGCCGCGCTCCGTGCGCACGCCCGCGCGGTCAGCGCCGAGATGCACTCCGGCTTCCAGGCGCTGCGCCAGACCTGGCCGATGCACTCGAACGGCAGCAACCCGCACGTGCCATTGCCGCCGCAGGGCAGAGCCGACGTCGCCCGCGTGCAGGCGATCTGGGACGATTGCAGAGCCCGGTACGCGGCGCGGGGACCGTGGCTGTTCGGCGAGTTCTCGATCGCGGACGCGATGTATGCGCCGGTGGTGCTGCGCTTCAAGCACTACGGCGCGACGGGCCTGACTGCCAGCTCACAGGCATACATGCAGCAGTGGCTGCAGGACGCACTGCTGCGCGAATGGATCGCGGACGCGGTGAAAGAGCTCGCTCGATAGGTCCGCCAACTTCCTACGGGGAACGACCGGACAACCCTCCCTGCCCTCGCTACAATCCGGACATGCGCTGGGCGTCAGCAGTCGAGACCGATAGCAACCTGAGCTCGGCCGTGGAACGCGCCGCCGGCACTGTGTTTGCCGGCCTCGGCCGCCAGGAACCCGATCTGCTGTTCGTCTTCGTCGGCGCCGACCACGCGCCGCGCTTCGATGCCGTCGCGGATCTGCTGTTGCGTGAATTCGAGAGCGCCTTCCTGTTCGGTTGCTGCGCGGGCGGTGTGATCGGTGGCGGTCGCGAGATCGAAGACCGTCCGGGCCTGTCGCTGACCGGCGCGGTGCTGCCCGGGGTCAAGTTCAAAGGCACGCACCTCGATGCCGCGCAGGTGCCGCCGGTGTTCGCCGAGCCCCGCGTCTGGGAAGACACGCTGCGCATGACCGCGAATCAGCAGCCCGCGTTCCTGGTGCTCGCGGATCCCTTCAGCTTCGAGACCGAGGCGTTCGTGCGCGGGCTCGATCGCGTCTATCCGCTTTCGCCGAAAATCGGCGGGCTCGCGAGCGGCGCGCAACAGGTCGGCGGCACGGCGCTGTATCTCGGCAACCAGGTTCATCGCTCCGGCTGCGTGACGCTCGCCCTCACCGGCAACATCGAGCTCGACGCCGTGGTGGCGCAGGGCTGTCGTCCGATCGGCGATCCGATCTTCGTCACGATGGCGCACGAGAACCTGATTCGCGAGCTCGACGGCCGCCCGCCGCGCGAAGTGCTGGCGCGCCTCTTCGAGCGGCTGCCGCCCAGCGATCGCGAGCTCTTCAGCCAGTCGCTGTTCCTCGGCCTGGCGATGCGCACCGACGCCAGCGAATACCAGTCGGGCGACTTCCTGATCCGCAACATTCTCGGCATGGACCCGCAGAGCGGCGCGCTGTGGGTGAGCGCGAACGTGCCGGCCAACAGCGTGGTGCAGTTTCACCTGCGCGATGCCGCAGCCTCCGCCCACGATCTGGAGCGCACGCTGACCGGCTACGGCGCATCGCGCCCGCTGCAGTCCGACGCCGGCGCGTTGCTGTTCTCGTGCAACGGCCGCGGCATGGGCCTGTACGGCCAGGCCGATCACGACAGCAATGCCTTTCGCCGGCTCGTCGGCGACGTACCGCTCGGCGGTTTCTTCTGCAGCGGCGAGATCGGCCCGATCCACAACGCGACCTACCTGCACGGCTACACGAGCGCGTTCGCGGTGTTCAGAGAGAAGAAATGAAGAAGGCTGTGGGCTGTAGGCTGTAGGCTGTAGCCAGAAAAGAATCGGAGTTCAGTTCATGCATCTAGTGCGTTCGCTGGTGGCGTCGTTCGTTGCGCTTGGGTTCGTTTCGGCCGCGGCGGCGGCGGAGCGTCATCCGTTCGCGGTCGAGGACCTCGTGCGACTGAAGCGAGTGTCCGATCCTGCTCTGTCGCCCGACGGCAAGACCGTCGTGTACGTCGTGCGCGAGACCGACCTGGCCGCGAATCGCGGCCGCCAGGATCTGTGGTCGCTCGATCTCGCGACCAAGGGCGCGCAGCCGCGCCGGCTCACGAGCAATCCCGAGAACGACAACTCTCCCGACTGGTCGCGCGATGGCCGCTACGTCTATTTCATCTCCTCGCGCGGCGGCTCGGCACAGGTGTGGCGACTGCCCGCCGCCGGCGGTGAAGCCGAGCAGGTCACGAGTCTGCCGCTCGACGTCGGCTCGTTCCGGCTCGCACCCGATGCGTCCCGGATCGCGGTCTCCCTGGACGTCTTCGCCGACTGCGAGGACCTGGCGTGCACCACTGCGCGTCTGAAGCAGGCAGAAGACTCGAAGGCGAGCGGCAAGATCTACGACCGCGCGTTCGTGCGTCACTGGGACACGTGGAGCGACGGGCGTATCTCGCAGCTGTTCGTGCTGCGCATCGAGAATGGTCGCGCCGTCGAGCCGCGCTCGCTGACCGTTGCGCTCGACGCGGACGTGCCGTCGAAGCCGTTCGGCGACGCGAGCGAGTACACGTTCTCTGCGGATGGCAGCAAGGTCGTGTTCGACGCGCGCGTCAAAGGCAAGTCCGAGCCGTGGTCGACGAACTTCGATCTGTACGAAGTGAGCGTCGAGGGCGGCGAGCCGCGCAATCTCACTGGCGACAACCCGGCGTGGGATGCGCAACCGGTGTTCTCGCCGGACGGCAGCATGATGGCGTGGCGCGCGATGCGGCGTCCCGGCTTCGAGGCCGATCGCTTCCACGTCATGATCAAGGATCTGAAGAGCGGCGAGACCCGCGAGCTCGCGCAGGAGTGGGATCGCTCGGCGGATCAGATCGAGTTCTCCGCGGACGGCAAGACGCTGTACGCGGTCGCGGATCACTTCGGCCAGCACCCGGTGTGGGCGATCGATGTGAAGACCGGCAAGGCGAACATGGTGACCGGCCCTGGTCACGTCGATTCGTTCGCGGTCGGCGAGCGCGAGATCGTGTTCGCGGTTTCGACGCTGAAATCGCCGGCGGAGTTGCAAGCGGTCACGCTGAAAGGCGGCGACCTGCGTGAGCTGCCGCGCATGAACGCCGATGCGTTCGCGCAGCTGCAGATCGGCGAGCCGGAGCAGTTCACGTTCGCGGGCGCGAACGGCGAAACCGTGTACGGCTACGTGATGCGCCCGGCGAACTACAATCCGAAGCAGCGCTATCCCGTGGCGTTCATCGTGCACGGCGGTCCGCAGTCGTCGTTCGCGAACGCGTGGAGCTATCGCTGGAATCCGCAGACGTACGCGGGCGCGGGCTACGCCTCGATCTTCATCGATTTCCACGGCTCGCCCGGCTACGGCCAGGCGTTCACCGATTCGATCAGTCAGGACTGGGGCGGCAAACCGCTCGAGGACCTGCAGAAGGGCCTGCAGGCCGCGCTCGAGCGCTTCCCGTGGCTGGACGGCGATCGCATGTGCGCGCTCGGCGCTTCGTACGGCGGCTACATGATGAATTGGATCGCCGGCAACTGGAACGAGCCGTTCAAGTGCATCGTCAGTCACGCCGGCATCTTCGACACGCGCGGCATGGGCTTCATGACCGAAGAGCTGTGGTTCGCCGAGTGGGAGAACGGCGGCACGCCCTGGGAAGCGCCGGACAATTACGAGAAGTACAACCCGCTGAACCACGTCAAGGACTGGAAGAAGCCGATGCTGGTGATCGCGGGCCAGAACGACTATCGCGTGCCGTACTCGCAGAGCCTGTCGATGTTCAACGCGCTGCAACGGCAAGGCATTCCGAGCCGCCTGCTGATCTACCCGAACGAGAATCACTGGGTGCTGAAGCCCGCGAACAGCGTCCAGTGGCACCACGAGGTCGAGAAGTGGCTCAACCAGTGGACGGCGCCCGCGAAGGGAGAGTGACATGCGCCTCTCGCAACCGCGGATCGAGCCGCTGGCGCCGGACGAGTGGAACGATGAGCAGCGCGAGCTGCTGACGCGCGGCAATCCGCCGCGCGTCCTCAACGTGTTCGCGACACTGGCGCGCCACCAGGATCTGTATCGCCGCTGGATGCCGTTCGCGAATCACGTGCTGTTCAAGTCATCGCTCCCGCCGCGCGAGCGCGAGATGGCGATCCTGCGCATCGGCTGGCTGTGCCGCTCGGGATACGAATTCCATCAGCACACGCGCATCGGCAAGGCGTCCGGGCTCGGCGATGCGGAGATCGAGCGGCTGAAGAGCAAGCCCGACGCAGCGGGCTGGACGGAGGCGGAGTCGGCGCTGCTGCAGGCAGTGGACGATCTCCACGGCGATCAGTTCATCAGCGACGCGACGTGGCAGCGGCTGGGCAAGCACTACGACACGCACCAGGTGATCGACCTGGTGTTCGCGGTGGGTCAGTACACGCTGGTGTCGATGGCGCTGAATTCGTTCGGCGTGCAGATAGAGGAGTGAGAAGAGAACGGAATAGACGGGATTAACGGGACTAACGGGATTAAAGAAGGAGGAATCTCTTCATCCCGTTAATCCCGTTAATCCCGTCCAGTCTTTCCCTTTCTTCCAGTCTCATTCACGTCTCGTCGACCCGCCAGGCGGCCTGGTAGTTCGTGCCCATCCGGATGATCTGCTCCAGCAACGCCGGATAATCCACTCCCGCCGCCTTGGCCGAATCCGCGTAATCTTCTTCGCGGCTGATGTTCGGATTCGCGTTCGCCTCCAGTACGAACACGCTGCCGTCCGGGCGCATGCGGAAATCCATGCGCGCGTAGCCGGTCATGTAGAGCGCGCGGTAGATGCGCTTCGACATCTTGTCGAGATACGCCGCTGCGCCGTCGGGCAGCGACTGCGCCGCGCCCGTGCGAATGCCGTGCTTCTTCTGGTAGCGCCGATCCCATTTCACTTTGCGTGTCGCGATGCCGGCCATCACTTCCGGCAGCGTGCCGAAATCCATCTCCCACACCGGAAACGTGCGCAGGCGGTCGTTGCCGAGCACGCCGACGTACAGCTCGCGGCCCTCGACATACTCCTCGATCAGCGCATCCGAGTTGGTCTGCTCGTGGATGAACTCGATGCGCTCCTTGAGTTTGTCGGCGTCGCCGACGATCGAGGCCTGCGCGATGCCGAGCGAGGCGTCCTCGGTCACCGATTTGACGAACAGCGGAAACTTCATCTTGCGCGGCGCCCGGTACTTCTGGCCCTGGCGGATCACGGCGAAGCCCGGTGTCGGGATGCGGTGGTACTGCAGGATCTGCTTCGACAGCGCCTTGTCGCGCGAGATCATCATGCCGCGCGGGTTGCAGCCGGTGTAAGGCAGCTTCATCAGCTCCAGGAACGCGACCACGTACTGGTCGTAGGTGACGATGCCCTGGAATTCCTCGAGCAGGTTGAACGCGACGTCGGGCTTCCAGTCGGTGATCGCGGCGCGCAGCTCGCCGAGATTGTCGCCCAGGCCGAGCGCGCGCACGGTGTGCCCCGCTTTCTCCAGCGCGGCCACCACGTCGTACTCGGTCCGGAACTCGTCGATCTCCTTGTCGCTGTAGCCCTTCAGGCTGGCCGGCGGCACCAGGCTTTCATGCATGAGGACGAGCACGCGCAGGGATTTCATAAGGCGTAGCGCTCGCGATCCCGCTTCAGGATATCGATCAGAATCCGCTCCAGCACCCCCAGCACTGCGCGCTTCGCCTCCCGCTTCGAGGTATCGAGCACCAGATCCAGCTCGCGGCAACGACGGATGACCGTGCGCAGTACATGGTGCACGAGATATGGGTACAAACGCGAGCGCCGCATGAGCAGCCGCTCCAGCTCCGGCCGCGACTGGCGCACGAACGTGGCGGCCGACATGCGCTCCCGGTCCTTGCGTCGCTTGCCGAACACCCGCTTGAGGCGCAGGTCGTACGCCTCGGGCCTGTCGAACTCGTAACGGGCGCGCTTGCGGCGGTAATGCTCGCCGAGGGTGATGGTGTTGTCGCTGAGCGGCTCGATCAGGTCGTCGTTCTCCACGATCGGCGGCCGGCCGCTGATCTGCGCCATCAGCTTGTCGACGTACTCGAGCTTGCGCAGCGCCCGCCAGCCCTGGTACTCGCGGCGCCAGCGCGCGCGCGGCTGCAGCCACACTGCGAACGTCTCGGCGAAGTCCTCGGTCGGATGGCTCTGCGCGTACCAGTGGCCCAGGTGCAGCACGAAGTCGTGGCTCGCGGGCCGCGGCCGATAGGTATCCGGATACGGGCGCGAGGCCCGGCCGAACGTGCGCCGCCAGCCCTTGCGCCGTCGCAACCGATAAGCATTGTCGAGCGCGTGCGCAACTTCGTGTCGCAGGATGCGCGTCAGCCAGTTGGCGTTGCCGCCCTCGACCTCGCCCATGAAGCGCCGCTCCAGCCGCTGCAGCCGCGGATGCGCCATGTAGAACGGCACCGCGATGCCGGGCACGCCGTCCGGCGAGAACCATTCCTCCGACAGCCAGACGTGCGGCCGGAAGCGGATGCCGCGAGCGGCAAGGTTGCGACGGACCTCGCGCATGTGGCGCTCGACGACCGAGTCGCGCAGCGTCAGCGGCAAGTCGCAGAAGCGGGTGCGCAGCAGCTCCGCGTCGGACAGCCGGGTCCACGCAGGACCGCGCGGTCGGCTGCGTCGCGGCTTTGCTTTGCGTCGGGACCGCGCTGCCATCGTCAACCCAGTAGATGCCGCGCCAGCGAGCGCAGCGGCGCGTCTTCGGCGAGTTGCCGGCGCCAGTCGGCGGGAAACGCATCGATGCCGTAGTGCGCACCGGCCAGCGCGCCACACAGCGCCGCCGCGGCGGGCGAGCCCTGACTCGTCGCGACTTGCAGCAACGCGTCGGAAGCGGTCGTAGCGTTCGCGAAAGCGGTCAGCGCCGCACGCGTCGCCCCCATCGCGTCGCTCGACGCGTCGGATTCCTTACGCGGTTTGCGCTCGAGCAGATTCTTGACCGGAGTCTTGAGCGCGCGATTGCGCAACAGCGTCAGCGCCGGCCCGTTGAACGTAGCGAGCCTTTCCTTGTTGGCGCCGGACAGCGCATCGGTCAGAAGCGCGGCCCACAAGCGGCACAGATCGAGCACGAGTGGCGACTGCTGCGTCGTGCGCGAGACTTCGGCGGCCGTATCGATGGCTCGCTGTGGATCCGCGCGCAAATACAGAGCCGCCGCGAGCGTCCGCGGCAACGAGTGCGGATCGAGATTCTTCGGATCGTGCGTCCCGGCGTTCGGTTTGCGCGACCATTGCCACGCGCCGAGAGCGCGCTTGAGCTCGGCAGGTACGGCGGACTCGGCACTGCGCGACCACTGCAGGTAGCGCTGCATCTGGTCTTCGGGGTTGTGCGCGCACGAGGCCAGCAGACTCTCCGCGACCGCCCGCGTCGTCGCGGTCAGCGCGCCGGTGCGCAGGGAGGCGCGCTCGCGCATCGCTGCGACCAGCGTTGGCGCGTCGAACTTGCTCTGCGCGACCAGCATGCCAAGTGCGTCGCCGAGCGCGAGACCGACGAGCGCGCCTTCGTAACGGGGTGCGAGGTCGAGATGCGCGACCGCGTTCGGACCCGGCTCGCGCCAGCGCAGCACCCAGTCGATCTGCTCGGACGTTTCCGGGATCGAGGGCCAGCGACGCGAGCGGGCAGACTGTTTCCACAACCGCTGCAGATAGTCGTATGCCTCATCGTTCGTCATGCCGTTGCGCACGAGGTGACACCCGACGGCCGTGCCGGTGCGGCCGATGCCGGCGCGGCAATGCACGTACACGCATTGACCGGCGTGCAGCTCGTTATCGATCTGGTCGAGGATGCGCGCCATGTGCGCCGGCGAATCGGGCACGCTGTGATCGAGGATTGCCAGCCGCTTGTAGCGCACGCGCCGTTCGGTCAGCTCGGGCAGGAGCTTTTCGTACTCCGGCAGCTCGCCCTCCTCCGTCAGGTCGACGAAGCTGGTGACGCCGGCGGCCAGGAGCTTGCGCACGCGCTCCATGGCCTCGGCGCGCGACATCGAGCCCGGATACTCGCCGGCGAGCAACGCTCCCGGCTGGACCCAATAGCAGTTCGGAATGGGAAGGGAATCATCCGTGGCCATCGCACCGGGATGATACCGGGCTTCCTGTCGGCCGGCCTCAGCCTGTAGGCTGTGCGCCCGATGCGGATCGCAAACACCTAGAAACCGCTGCCTTCCCAGAGGTCCCATGCCCGTCCTGCGCCGCCTGTTCGCCGTCCGGTCCGTCGAAGCCATTTGCGCCGACCTGGACAACGCACCGCCGCTCAAGCGCGTGCTGTCCGCCAGCTCGCTGACCGCGATCGGCCTGGGCTCGACCATCGGCACCGGTATTTTCATCCTGACCGGGACGGTCGCGGCCAACCACACAGGGCCGGCCCTGACGCTGGCGCTGCTGATCGCCGCCTTCGGCTCGACGCTCGCCGCGATCTGCTACTCGGAGTTCGCGGCGATGATCCCGGTATCGGGCAGTGCTTACACGTACGCGTACTGCACGCTCGGCGAAGCGATCGCCTGGATCATCGGCTGGAACCTGTCGCTCGAATACCTGATGTCCGCCTCCGCGGTTGCGGTCGGATGGTCGCAGTACGTCGTGAACATTCTGGCCGGATGGGGCATCCACCTGCCTGCCGCACTCACCAATGCACCGCTGGACAAAGGTAGCGACACCTTCCTCCAGGCAACCGGCGCGATCATCAACCTGCCGGCCGTGCTGATCGTGCTCGCGCTCGGCTGGATCCTGTACATCGGCATCAAGGAATCGGCGACGGCCAACAGCATCATGGTGTGGATCAAGGTCGCGGTGATCGTGGTCTTCATCATCGCCGGCATGAGCTACGTCGACACCGCCAACTGGCATCCCTACCTGCCGGAGAACACCGGCAAGGACGGCGAGTTCGGCATCAGCGGCCTGCTGCGAGGCACGGCGATCATCTTCTTCTCGTACGTCGGCTTCGACGCCGCATCGACGACCGCGCGTGAAACGCGCAACCCGCAGCGCGACGTGCCGCTCGGCATTCTCGGCGCGCTGGTCATCTCGGCGATCCTGTATGTCGCGATGTCGGCAGTGCTGACCGGCATGGTTCCGTACACGAAGCTCGGCGTCGACGCACCGGTCGCAGTCGCGCTCGACGCGCATCCGCAGCTCGGCTGGCTCGGCTCGCTGGTGAAAATCGGCGCCATCGTCGGCATGACCTCGGTGATCCTGATGTCCATGCTCGGCCAGCCGCGCATCTTCCTCGCGATGGCCGACGACGGCCTGCTGCCGAAGAGCATGAGCAAAGTGCACCCGAAGTACCGCACCCCGCACGTCGCCACGATGATCACGACGATCTTCGCGGCAGCGATCGCCGGATTGTTCCCGCTGAACATCCTCGGCGAGCTGATCTCGATGGGCATTCTGCTGGCGTTCACCGGCGTCTGCATCGGCGTGCTCGTGCTGCGCTACACGAAACCGAATGTGCAGCGGCCATTCCGCGTGCCGATGGCGCCGGTCACCTGCGTACTCGGCGCCGTGATCTGCGGCGGCATCACCTACTGGCTGCCGCACGAGACCTGGCTGCTGTTCCTGATCTGGTCGATCATCGGCTTCTCGATCTACGCGTTCTACGGCTATCGCAACAGCCGTCTGCGGGCCGAAGGCCGATAGCCGCGGCTTGAAAGGCCGCAAAGAAGCCCGATGCTGGGGAGACTCCCCAGCGAGGTATTCCCATGCGCCCGAAGCCCGTTCCGACGACTTCCGCCAGCGGTTACGACCTGCGCCCCCTGGGCGCGGCCCAGCGCGACAAGCTCGCTGAAAAACTTTCAGCGGAAGAGCGGCGCGTGCTGCTGCACCAGGGCACCGAGGCGCCGTTCTGCGGCACGTTGCTCAACAACAAGAAGGACGGCATCTACGCCTGCCGGCTGTGCGGGCTGCCGTTGTTCAAGGCGGATGCGAAGTTCGAGTCCGGCACCGGCTGGCCGAGCTTCACGCAGCCGTTCGATCCCGATCACATCGCCGAGATCGTCGACGAGAGCCACGGGATGATCCGCACAGAGATCCGCTGCCGGCGCTGCGACAGCCACCTGGGGCACGTATTCGACGACGGCCCGCGGCCGACGCGTCGGCGCTATTGCCTGAACTCGGTGTCGATGGAGTTTTATCCGACCGGGTCGGAGCCGGAACAGAGTCAGGCTGAAGCCTGACCCACTGGCGGTCCGAGGGAGAGGTCAGACCTCTCCCTTGTGACTGCGGTGGCCGCCGCCCGAGGTGATGCGGTCGAGCACGCCCATCATCACGGCCGAGACCACGAACGTGAGATGGATGATCACCAGCCACATCAGCGCATCGCTGTTGTCGTCGCTGATGTAACTGGGCGTCTTCATGAAGGCGCGCAGCAGGTGGATCGAGGAGATGGCGACGATCGATGAGGCCACCTTCAGCTTCAGCGAATTCGCGTCGAGCTTGCCGAGCCAGCTGAGCTTCTCGCCGCTCCCTTCGACGTCGAGCGACGAGACGAAATTCTCGTAGCCCGAGAACATCACCATGACGATGAGGCTGCCGACCAGCACCATGTCGACGAGCGCCAGCAGGATCAGCACCAGGTCCGCCTCGCTGGTCGTGAAGACCGTCGCCAGCAGGTGCCACAGCTCCATGAAGAACTTGATGCCGAGCGCGACCAGCGCCAGCGACATGCCGAGGTAGACGGGCGCCAGGATCCAGCGGCTGGCGAACAGCAGTTTCTCGATTGCTCTTTCCATCATGGGCGTGGATTAAACCACACCGCACGGACTGCGGGCTCAGGGCTTCTTGCGAGCGATGTCGTCCTCGGCGACGGGAAAGTCCGGGTACGCCTCGTGGAAGCGCAGCCACTCGCGATCGGCATCGGCGGTCTTGCCGTCGCGGCGCAGCTCGCGGATTTCTTCGAGCCACGCCTTCGGGTCGGACCGGTCCGCCCGCTCGTCCGACTCCGGGCGCGAATCATTTCTGAAGGCGCTGCTGGAGATGGTGCCGCGCGGCCCGGCGGCGCGGCCGGAGACACGACGGCGCGCGCCCGTGACCACGATTTCCTGCAATTCCCGCGATGAATTTGCCCGTGGCGTGGACGAACCGGCCCTCTGCAGATCATTGGCCGTGACGCCGGTCACCGGCGATGGAGCCGCCTGCTGCGGCACCTCGTCGATCCGCGCGCCCGTCGCCTGAACTTCGGCGGGCTCAGACTGCAGCCGCTCGGCTTCAGTTTTGGCGAGGGTCTGCGCCGGGGGCTCAGGCACGACGAGCGGAGCCGGCGGCGACGGCGCGAACTCGCGTGCACGATGCGGGGCGCTCTGGGCAGGGACTTCGTAGCCGTCGTAGCCGGAAGCCACACCTTGCTGCTTACGCAGTTCGTCCACGAGCTTGCGCTCGGCGTTTGCGTTCGCCTCGGCGTCGCGCGCTTCGTCGACTTTGGCCTTGTCGTCACTCTCCGCGACAGCTGGCTCGGCACCCGGCTCCCAGCGGACCGAAGCCGGTGATTGCACTGGCGGAAGCGCGACGGGCTTCTCGTCCTGCAAGCCACCTTCCAGCACCACCGTCACCACGAGAACGAAAGACGCCGCCAGCGCCACCGGCGCGCTCCAGCGCAGCCACGAGCGCGAGCGACGCGCACCCTCGTTCGCGACCGCGTCGCGCGCGGCCGCGAGCACGCGTCGATCCAGCTCGGGCGGCACGTCGTCGCTGCCGAGCTCGCGATAGCGCTCGGACACCTCGGAGTCCCGCTTCAGGTACTCGTCCAGCGCCTTGATGTCGGTCGGCTCGCTCACGATTGCACACTCGGTTCGAGGGGCTGCGGCTGGTGCTGCTTGAGCGCCGCGCGCAACTTGCCGACTGCGTAGCGCAGCCGGCTCTTGGCGGTTTCCATCGCCACGCCGGTGATCCGGCCGATTTCCTCGAGCGTCAGGCCGCTCTCCTCGTACAGGACGAACACGTCGCGCTGCTCCGGCGGCAGCTGTTCGAGCGCACGCCGGAAGTCACGGCGCACCTGCGCCTGCGCGAGCGCCGCGTCGGGACGCTCGTGCTCGGCGCCGCCGATCTGCTCGGCGACCTCGTCGATGTCCTGCGCGGCGCGCTCGTGCGGCCGGCCGCTGCGCCGGAAGTAATCGATCGCGCAATTGTGGGCGACGCGGAACAGGAACGTATTGAACTGCGCCCTCGCCTCGTAGCGGCTGCGGCTGGCGATCACTTTGCTCCACACCTCCTGAAACAGATCGTCGGCTACTTCGCGCCGGCCGCACATGCGCTGCAGGTAGCGGTACAGCGGTCCCTTGTGACGCTCGTAGAGAATCTCGAACGCGCGCGCGTCACCGTCCCGGTAACGCAACATGAGCGTCGCATCGTCCGTGGCGGCAACGGCTGGCGGCGCACCCGCAAGTGCGACCGCATCCACGCTGGGAACTGAGCCGAGTTCCATGCAGTCAAGCGTACCTGAATCGCCCCCACCCCAACCCTCCCCGCTCGCGGGGGAGGGAGCAGGTCTCTCAGTTTGCAATGTCGCTGACTTGCGCAGCGCCGTCCTTCGGCGTCAGCGAGTCGGCGAGCTTCACCAGCGACACGAATTCGCGACGGTAGCCCTCCGAGTCCTCGCCGAGCGCGCCGCGCGCCAACCGCTCGACGTCGCCGTAGCCGTAGTTGCCGACATACTTGCCGCCGCGCAACAGCTGGCCGAAGGCCGCCACGCTCGCGGCGAAGCGAAAGTCAGGGGAGAGCCTTTCGAGCGTGGCGACCGAACCTTTGCCGATCGGATACTCGAGCAGCTCGCTCCGGTCCGACTGCGGCTTCTTGTAGCGCAGCTTCACGTTCGCGAGCTCGTCGCTCGCGGCAGTGGCGGGAGTCGCCGCACCGTAGCGCAGCGGATCGACCCGCCCTTGTTTGCCGACCGGTACGATCTCGTACAACGCCGTCACGCGATGACCTGCGCCGATGTCGCCGGCGTCGACCTTGTCGTTGTTGAAATCCTCGCGCGCCAGCATGCGGTTCTCGTAACCGATCAGCCGGTACTCGAGCACCGTCGCCGGGTTGAACTCGACCTGGATCTTCACGTCCTTGGCGATCGTGAACAGCGTCGAGGACAGCTCCGAGACCAGCACCTTGCGGGCTTCGTTCAACGTGTCGACGTACGCGTAGTTGCCGTTGCCCGCGTCCGCGAGCCGTTCCAGCAACTGATCGTTGTAGTTGCCGGTGCCGAAACCGAGCGTCGTGAGCGCGACGCCGCCGGTGCGCTGCCGCTCGGCCATGTCGACCAGCGCTTCGAAGTCGACCACGCCGACGTTGAAGTCGCCGTCGGTCGCGAGCACCACGCGATTGATGCCGCCCTTGATCTGCGCGTCGTGCGCCAGCTGATAAGCGCGCTCGATGCCTTCGGCGCCGTTGGTCGAGCCTCCCGCCTCGAGCCGATCGATCGCTTCGCGGATCTTGTGCTTCTGATCGCCCGCGGTCGGCTCCAGCACGACGCCCGAGCTGCCGGCGTACACGACCATCGACACGCGGTCGCGCGCGGTCAGCTGATCGGTGAGCAAGCGGAACGCGTTCTTGAGCAGCGGCAGTTTGTCCGGTGATTGCATCGAGCCGGAGACGTCGATCAGGAACACCAGGTTCGCCGGCGGCCGCTCGGCGGCCGCGACTTCGAATCCCTTGATGCCGATCTTCATGAGCAGCGCCTGCGGATTCCATGGCGCCGGGGCCACTTCCGTGGCTACGCGGAACGGCACGTCGCGGCTCGCCGGCGGCACATACTGATAGTCGAAGTAGTTGACCATCTCCTCGACGCGCACGGCATCCTGCGGCGGCAGCTGGCCGGCATTCAGAAACCGACGCACGTTCGCGTACGCGCCCGTGTCGACGTCGATGGAGAACGTCGAGACCGGCTGCTCCGCGGCGAGGTGCACGGGATTGTCGTCGAGATGCTGGTAGCGCTCGGTATTCGTCGGCTGCTGATACATCGGGGCGCAGCAGACGTTGCCTACCAGTGCACTCGATCTCGAGCTCGTAGCCGTGACTGGCGACGGCGCTTCGTTGCGCCTGGCCTTTGCCACTCGGCTACCCGTGACAATGACCTCCTGAACGGCTCGATCCTCACGCGCATCCGACTCGTCACGCTTGGCGGCACAGGCGGCGACTACGGCGGCGACGATCAGCAGCGAACTGCCGCGCACGACACGGTTCATGGAAAGTCCTCGTTGGGGACGGAAGCTCCGTCCTGGTGCGAGTACTAACGAGGGGTCGGCGAAAGCGGGTTAAAGCCTAACGCGGCGCCCACAGGAGCTCGTCCAGGCGCTCCTCCCGCGGCGGCCAGCCGTAGCGCCGCAGATCGACCCTGCCGCCCACGAACACGACCCCTTCGGCCTCCAGCTTATGTCGCTGCCGCGCATAAGCGTCGCTCCCGGCCGGGAAGGAGATCCGGCCGCCGGCGTTGATGACTCGATACCACGGCAGTCCGCGCGATGCGGGCGTCTGGCGTAGCACTGTCCCCACCAGCCGCGCCCGGCGCGGCAGTCCCGCGACTTCAGCAACATTGCCGTAGGTGCAAACGCGGCCGCGCGGAATGCGACGCACCGCTGCGAGGATCATCTGCGGAACGGATTGATCGACGACCGGCGCCGGCCTGGGGCGCACTGCCCTTTTCGCACGCTGCTTTTTCTTCTTCAGATCGGTACCCGATCGTGCATCGTCTCTTCCGAGCGGTCGGCGCGATCCGGATTGCGCCGGCGCTCGCCGCCGGTGAGCGCGATGCCGAGCGCGGCGATGAACGGCAGCACGCGCTCCAGGAAATCTCCCGGCGAGTCCGGCAGCAGGTGGAAGATCAGCGACAGCAGGAAACCGGCCCACATCGCGCCGAGCGTCGAGCCCGGTCGAATGCGTTTGCCGCTCAGGCGCACCAGCAGCAGTGGACCGAGCGATGCGCCGAGCGCCGTGAACGCGAACATCGCGTGATCGCCGATCTTGCCCGGCGCATACAGCAGAGCGATGCAGGCGAGGACTGCGGTGACGAGCAGCATGCCGCGCAACAACGTGAGCGAGGGCGGCGTCGTTGGCCGCTTCAGATCCACCGCGAGTCCGCCGGCGATCGTCAGCAACTGGCTCGCGATCGCGGAAACCACGGAAGCCGCGAGCGCGACGACGATCAGCGTAGCGAGCCAGGGCGGCAGCAAACGACTCGCGATCACCGCGAGCGATTGCTCCGGATGCTCGAGTCCCGAATACAGCACGCGTGCGCACCAGCCGCAAAACACCACGGCCGCGAGCAGGATCGCTATCCATACCGGTGCAGCCCAGCGCGCGATCCGCAAGGTCTTCTCGTCCTTCGCGGCGATGAAGCGCGCGAGCGCGTGCGGCTGACCGCACATCGCGAGCCCAAGACCCACGACGCCGGCCGCGAATGCGATCGCGGCAACGCCGTTCTTGCCGTCGAACCAGTCCATCGCTTCCGGACCGACCGTCGCGAACGCGAGCTTGAGCTCGGAAAGTCCGCCGGTGGCGATCAGCGCGGGCAGAGGCAGGAACAGAGCAACCGCGATCAGCATGACGGATTGCACCGTGTCGATGACGCTCGCTGCACGCATGCCGCCGGCGAACACGGTTGCGGTGATTGCGGCCAGCGCAAACACCAGAACTTTGCTCGGATCCAGCCCGACGTCCACCAGCATTACGCCAGCGAACTCCAGGATCGCCGCGATCTGCATCAACAACGTGAGGAGCGCGATGAAGACAGCCGAGCGCACGACGAGCGGCTGCAAGCGATCGCCCGCCTCCGCGCTCAAGAGATGGATGACGGTGACACCGCCGGAGCCGATCGAAGCGGCGCGCAGGCGCGGCGCGACGAACCACAGGTTGACTATGCAACCGAAGACGACCGCAGCCCAGATCCACGCCGCGGACAAGCCCCAGAGGAACGCGGCGGCAGCAACCGCCATCAGCATCCACGCGTTGACGCCGCTCGCGGCGTAGCTGAGCGTGACGAGCCAGGGGCCGAGGCGCCGATTGGCGATGGCGAAATCCGCGGCGTTATGCGTGCGCCGCGACGCCCACGTCATGATCGCCAGCAGCGCCGCCAGCAACGCGAACAGAGTCAGGAGAGCTGTGGCGGTTCGCGTCATGGGAGTGCGCGGATGCTACACGAGAAGCAGAAATGGGGACATTCCTCATTGCCGCAAGCGCTGCCTCGCCGTATCCAGCGTGCGACAGACGGATTCGGCCGCGACTGTCAGGCGGGTCGTCGCGCGCGCGATGTCGTCCGAGCGCAGCGTGTAGACGTTCCCGGTGCGCACTGCTTCGATGTGGCTCCAGCGCGCCCAGCCTGCAGCAGCATCGGGCACCGTGTCGTCGGTGGAAATGATCGCCTGCGGGTTCGCCGCGATCACGGCCTCGATGCCGATCGCCGGCGCGAGCTCGTTGAGATCGGCGAACACGTTGCGGCCGCCGCACAGCTCGACGATCTCGCTGATGATCTGCTTGCCGTTCACCGTGTACAGCGGGCGATCGTCGACTTCGATGAAGACACGCAGCGGCGCGCGATCGCGATAGAGATCGCGCAGCTCCTGAATACGGTGCTCGTAGTCAGCCGCGGCGCGCTCGGCGATTTCGCTGGTGCCGGCGAGCCGCCCGATCTCGCGCAACGCGGTCGCGACGTGCTCGATTCGCTGCGTGCGAAACGCCACCACTGGCAAGTGGAGCGCGCGAATACGCTCGAGCATCGGCGCGGGATTGCCCGATTCCCATACCAGCACCGCATCGGGACGCAGCGCCACGAGCCGCTCCATGTCGACGCGGAACGCATCGCCAATCCGCGGGATACTGCGCGCGGCATCCGGGTGATCGCTGTATTCGACGGTCGCGACGATGCGATCGCCGGCGCCCGCGGTAAATGCGAGCTCAGTGAGATGCGGCGCGAGACTGACGATGCGCTGCGGCGGCGCCGCGTGCGCCACGACCGCCGCGAACAAGAAAGAAAGAAGAGCCAGCCTCATCCGCGCGGCAGCTGCAACAGCGCCCGCAGCCGCGGCCAGTCGAAGGCCGGTCCGGGATCGGTCTTGCGGCCGGGCGCGATGTCGTTGTGACCGGCGACGCGCTCGAGCGCGAGCGTCGGATACGCGAGACACAGCGCGTGAATTGCATTGCTGAGCGCACGGTATTGTTCCGGCTCGTAAGCAAGCTCATCGCTCCCTTCGAGCTCGATGCCGATCGAGAAATCGTTGCAGCGCTCGCGCCCACGATAGCTGGAAGCGCCCGCATGCCACGCGCGCAGGTGAAACGGCACGTACTGCACGTACTCGCCGTCGCGGCGGATCAGCAGGTGCGAGGAGACCTCGAGCGCCGCGACGGTCGCGAAATACGGATGCGCGTCGGGCGGCAACGAGTTCGTGAACAACCGATCGATCCATGGGCCGCCGTATTCGTCCGGCGGCAGGCTGATGCCGTGCACGACGATGAGCTCGGGCTGCATGCCGGACGGCCGCTCGTCGCGATTCGGCGAGATGACCTGGCGCGCCGGGTGCAGCAGCCCGCTCCCGGGATCGACGATCGGAATGGTGATGGTCCTCACGATGCGCCATGATGCCCCGGCCATGCGAATGAATCGAATCTTCTGTGAAGGACCGCTGGCGAGCGGCGCCGAGCTGCGGCTGCCGCCCGCCGGCGCGTATCACGTCGCGCGCGTCCTGCGCATGCGCGAGGGCGCGCCGCTCGCGGTCTTCGACGGCAGCGGCCGGGAATTCCGTGCGGAGATCGCCCGCGTCGCCGGCGACGACGTCACCGTCCGGTTGAACGAGGCGACTGCCGGCGACGCGGAGTCGCCGCTGCGAATCACGCTGGTGCAAGGCGTGTCGCGCAGCGAGCGCATGGATTGGACGCTGCAGAAGGCGACGGAGCTTGGCGTTGCGGCAATCGCGCCCGTGCTCACTGCACGCAGCGTCGTGCGGCTGGACGAGAAGCAGGCGCAGAAGAAGCAAGGTCACTGGCGCGGCATCGTCATCGCGGCGTGCGAGCAGTGCGGGCGCTCGACGATTCCGCAGGTCGCGGCGCCGGTCGCGTTGCGCGACTACCTGACCGGCACGCGGCGGGAGGGGTTGCGCCTGGTCCTGAGTCCTTCTGCGCCCGGGTCGCTCGCCGGCCTGGCGAGCCTGCCCAGCAAGGTCGAGCTGCTGATCGGCCCGGAAGGCGGTCTGGACGACGACGAGTTATTGGCGGCGCAGAAGGCAGGCTTCACGCCGGTGCGGCTGGGTCCGCGTGTGTTGCGGACGGAAACGGCAGCGGTCGTGGCGCTGACCGTGCTGCAAGCGTTGTGGGGCGATTTGCAGTAGACCCTACGAGGCCCGCGTCTCTTCCGAGATCATCTGCTCCAGGCACTCGAAGTCCGGGATCAGCGGCGACTCGTTGAGCATGCGCACCTGGCACAGGATCGGGCCGCGCTCCGGGAACGCACGGCTCGGGTCGTGCTTCACCACGTCGCCATTCACGCGCACCAGCTGCGGGAAGCCCTGCGTGATCACGCCGAAGTAGCCGCCCGCGAGCTGGCTCGACAGCGCGACGAAAATCACGATGCGCGTGCGCGTGCCCGGCGACGGCGGCGACTGTCCGCACGCAGCTTCGAAGGAAATCACCGGCACGGCGCGGCCGCTCCAGTGAATCGTGCCGAGATACCACGGCGGCGCGCCTTCCATCTTCTCGGGCGCCTGCCACGTCACGACTTCGGCCACGCACGCGCGCGGCACGATCAGGCGCTCCTGCGCCAGCGGCACCAGCAGGCTGTAGAGCTCGTGGGCGAGAACGTCATTCATCGAGGTGCTCATGCGCGGGACTCGCGTGCCGGGGCGACCTTACGGCGCCGCGCTTCGACCAGCGGCTCGATCGCATCCAGCAGCTGGTTTTCCTGGTACGGCTTGCCGAGGTAGTCGTTGACGCCCAGCTCGATCGCGCGGGCGCGATGCTTCTCGCCGACGCGCGAGGTGATCATCACGATCGGAATCTCGGCGAGGCGCGCATCGGCGCGCACCTGCGAGGCCAGCTCGTA
>DATEKT010000079.1:0-7035 GCA_035277305.1 Steroidobacteraceae bacterium
GGTGCTCGCGCGCTACGCCCAGTACTCGGCTCGTTGCGGGCGTCATCCGCAGGCCGGCGAAGCTATCGAACGCGCGCTGCTGCTGGACCGGCTGAATCCGCTCATCCACCGCGCCGCCGGCGCGATTGCCTATGCCGCACGGCGCTGGGGGGATTCGATCTCCCCGGCTCGCCAGGGGCTCGCGATGAATCCGCGGCTCTCGCGCGCGCACGCGGCAATCGGCGACGCGCTGCTGATGCTCGGCCGCCTGGACGAAGCACGGGCGGAATACCTGGCCGAGCCGGTCGAGGATTTCCAGCTCGCCGGCATCGCGATCGTGGAGCGCCGCCGCGGGGATGTCGGGGCGGCCGAGGCCGCGCACGCGCGCCTGGTCGCCGAGCTTGGCGACCGCGTGCTGTATCAGCAGGCCCAGGTGCTGGCGCAGTGGGGGCGGCATGACGGGGCGATGGCAGCGCTCGGGCGCGCCAGGGACCTGGGCGACTCCGGGCTGATCTACATGAGGAACGATCCCTTCCTCGACCCGCTGCGGGACGATGCGCGGTTCGTGGAGTTGCTGCATCGCCTGGGGTTCGACTAGGCTGCGACCAGCCGGCTCCCGTCGAGCCGAGAACAAGAAACGGGGAATCACATGCGCAACGTGACGACGACCCTTGCGGCTGTGTTGGCAGTGCTGGCACTCGGTGCCTGCGCCAAGAAAGAGGAACCGCCCGCGGCGCCTGCCGCTGATGCAGCGCCTGCTGCGGCTGATGCAACGCCGACGGAGTCTCCGCCCGCGGACGACAATTCCGAGGACGGCGAACAGTCGGGTGGCGACAAGGTCAAGCAGTAGGCTGATCGCTCAGGGCAACGCGTTCTTCGTCGGGTCGAGCCGCATGGCCTGGCGGATCCAGTCGAGATAGCTCGCGACGCGCGTATACGCGCCCGGCTGCCCGTCGCCCGTGCAACGCTTCTTGCCCCAGCTCACGACGCCGACGACGGTCGGCGCACCATTCGTCAGCGTGATCGCGCCGCCGCTGTCGCCCTGGCAGGTCGAGCGCTTGGGATTTGCCGCGCAGATGACGTTGCCGTGGATCTTCTGCGGGCCGTAGCCCGGGAGTTTTTGGCAGCGCGCAGTGTCCATCACGCGCAGGTCCACTTTCATCAAGACTGCGCTCGGTGCGTGGCCTTCGACGGCCTCGGTCTTGCCCCAGCCGGTGCCCGTCACCTCGGCGCCCGCCGGTACCGGCTTTTCGTAGAGCGGGATCGCGCGCACGTGCGCGGGGTCGCGCGGCGGCTGGCGCACGTCCTCGACGATGTGGATGAGCGCGATGTCGTTCGCGTACATGTTGGGTGTCGCCGGGAGTTGCTTCGAAGCGTAGCGCGAATGCCGCACTATCCGGTCGATCTTGTAGGTCCAGCCACCGCCCTTCGAGATGTCCTGCGCCCCGAGGCGCACGCGATAGCCTGCCTTGACCATGTCCTCGTCGATGCAATGCGCCGCGGTGAGCACCCAGTCCGGCGCAATCAGCGTGCCGCCGCAGTAGTGCTGCAACTGCCACAAGGGCGTGCCCTTCGCGAGCTCGCCGGACCACTGGGGCGCGGAGTTCGGGTAGTACACCTGTGCTTGCCACGGCGCGCCCGCATCACGCACCGGCTTGCCGCCGGTCGAGTAAGGAACGTCGTCGTCGCCCTTCGGCGGCGCGGACTTGCGCGGGACGCGTCGCAGCGTCGGCATGCCCTCGCCCTCGCGGAAGCCGTCCGTCACGGTGACCGGCGCGTCTTCGACGCCGTCGCCGTCGTCGGCGAATGACTCCACCCACTCTTCGTCCGCAGCGTCGAGCGAGGGATCCGACGGAATGGCATCGTCCGACTCGTCAGCGACGACGTCCGGTACCCATTCCTCGTCATCGTCCATGGCGTCCTCAGCCCATCTGACGATTTCGAGGGTGTCGTCTTCCGCGTCCGGAGTGTCTTCAGCGGGCTCGTCGCCTTCGTCCGCGGGTTCTGCTTCGGGGTCCTGCGCGAAAGCTGGCGTCGCCATCCCGAAGGACAGCGCAAACCAGGTGACGAGCATCGCGGCCGGGAACGAAACGAATGCGCGCGTTCGCATGCTGAGGAACTCCCCGGGCGACGGGCCCGGCGAGCGCCGAGACTATTCCACTGTGACTGACTTGGCGAGGTTGCGCGGCTGATCGACATCCGTGCCGCGCAGGATCGCGCAGTGATACGCGAGCAGCTGCAGCGGCACGGTGTAAACCGCCGACGCCTGGAAGTGACTCACGTGCTTCGGCATGGTGATGACCGTGACGCCTTCGGACGGTTGAATCCCCGCCTCGGGATCGGCGAATACATAGAGCTCGCCGCCGCGTGCACGCACTTCCATCAGATTCGACTTCAGCTTCTCCAGCAGATCGTTGTTCGGCGCTACGGTCACTACCGGCATGTCCGAATCGACCAGCGCGAGCGGGCCGTGCTTGAGCTCGCCGGCGGGATACGCCTCGGCGTGGATGTACGAGATCTCCTTGAGCTTGAGCGCGCCTTCCATCGCGATCGGATGCATCTGGCCGCGGCCGAGGAACAGCGCGTGGTGCTTGTCCGCGAAGCGCTTCGCCAGCTCTTTGATCTGGCCATCGAGATGCAGCGTCTTCTCGATCAGGCCGGGGATTTCAATCAGGCGCTGCACGAGCCCGCGCTCGCGTTCCGCGTCGGTGCCGTTGAACTTGGCGAGCGCGATCACCAGCATGCCGAGCGCCGTGAGCTGCGTCGTGAACGCTTTGGTCGAAGCGACGCCGATCTCCGGACCGGCGCGCGTCAGCAGCACCAGCTCCGACTCGCGCACCAGCGAGCTCTCGGGCACGTTGCAGATCGACAGGCTCGACAGGTAGCCGGACTGCTTCGCCATGCGCAGCGCGGCGAGCGTGTCGGCCGTCTCGCCCGACTGCGAGATGGTGACGAACAGCGTGTTCTTCGGCACGACAGGATTGCGATAGCGATACTCGCTCGCGATCTCGACCCAGCAGGGCAGGCGCGCGATCTGCTCGATGTAGTACTTCGCGACAGCGCCGGCGTGATAGCTCGTGCCGCACGCCACGATCTGCACGGCCTCGGTGCGCCGGAACACTTCCGTCGCCAGCGGCCCGAACGCTGCTTCGAGCAGCTTGCCGCCCGCGACGCGCTCCTCGAGCGTCTGCGCGATCGCGCGCGGCTGCTCGTGGATCTCCTTGAGCATGTAGTGGGCGTACTCGCCCTTCTCGGCGGCATCCGCGGACAACGAGCTCTGCTTCACCGGGCGCTGCGCCGAGTTGCCTTCGCTGTCGAGGATGCGCACGCTCTGGCGGCGAATCTCCGCCACGTCGCCCTCGTCGAGGAAAATGAACTGGCGCGTCACCGGCAACAGAGCCGAGACGTCGGACGCGACGAAGTTCTCGTTCTCACCGATGCCGATCACGACGGGACAGCCGGCGCGTGCGAGCACGATGGTCTCCGGCGAGTCCTGCGACAGCACCGCGAGCGCGTACGCGCCTTCGAGCTCGGAGACCGTGGCGCGCACCGCGCGGAACAGATCGCCGAGCTTCTGCTTGTGATAATGGATGCGATGCGCGATCACCTCGGTGTCGGTTTCGGAGGTGAACGTGTAGCCGAGCTTCGCGAGCTCATCGCGCAGCTCTTCGTGGTTCTCGATGATGCCGTTGTGAACGATCGCGATGCCGTCGCGCGAGATGTGCGGATGCGCGTTGCGCTCCGAGGGCACGCCGTGAGTCGCCCAGCGCGTGTGTGCGATGCCGAGATGACCCGCGACCGGGGTTTCGTTGAGCGCGTCCTGCAGCATCTTCACTTTGCCGACCGTGCGCAGGCGGCGCACCTCGCCGCTGCCGTTCAGGATGGCGACGCCGGCCGAGTCGTAACCGCGGTATTCGAGGCGGCGCAGGCCTTCGATCAGGATGGGAACGATGTCTCGATCAGCGATCGCGCCGACGATTCCGCACATGAAAAACCCCTGGGCCGTCTGATTCAGGGGCGTAGTGTACCGCTGCTGGCGTGGTAAAAATTGCAGCGGATCACGGTCTTAAGGTCTATTTCGGCTTCTTCTCGGGGCGTTTCCAGCCCTCGATCGTGACCTGCTTGGAGCGGGCCAGGGTCAGCTTGCCCTCGGGCGCGTTCCTGGTGAGCGTCGAGCCCGCCCCGGTATTGGCTCCGGCGCCCACCTTGATCGGCGCTACCAGCATCGAGCCCGAGCCGATGAAGGCGTTGTCGCCGATCTCGGTGCGCCATTTGTTCGCGCCGTCGTAGTTCACGGTGACGCTGCCCGCGCCGACGTTGACCTTGCGCCCGACCGTCGCGTCGCCGAGGTACGTCAGGTGGTTGGCCTTGCTGCCGTCGCCGATGATGCTGTTCTTCACTTCGACGAAATTGCCGATGTGCACTTCATCGTGCAGCTCCGCGCCCGGGCGCATGCGCGCGAACGGACCGATCGAGCAGCGCGCGCCGATCGAAGTGCGATCGATCACGCAGTTCGGATGCAGCTCGGTGTCGGCACCGATGCTGCAATCCTTCAGGTAGCAATTCGGGCCGATGCGCGCGCGGTCGGCGAGATGGACTTTGCCGACCAGCACGACGTTGACGTCGATGAACACATCGCGCCCGACGGTGACGTCGCCCCGAATGTCGATGCGGGCGGGATCCGCGAGCGTGACGCCTTCGAGCATCAGCGCGTTGGCGCGCTCCGCGCGCAACTCCGCTTCGAGACGAGCCAGCTGCACCTTGTCGTTCACGCCCAGTACCTCCGCCTCGGTCGGGGAAATCACGCCGTTCACTTTCATGTCGGCGCGCGCCGCCATCACGATCACGTCAGTCAGGTAATACTCGCCCTGCGCGTTGTCGTTCTTCAGCGCGGCGAGCCAGCCGCGCAGCGCGCCCGCCGGCGCGATCATCAGGCCGGTGTTGATCTCGCCGATCGCGCGTTCCTTGGTGTTCGCATCCTTCTCTTCGACGATGCGCACGACGTTCCCAGCGTTGTCGCGCACGATGCGGCCGTAGCCCGCGGGATTGTCGAGCACGACGGTCAGCACGCCGATGGCGCGCGGCCCGGCCTGCGCGACGAGCTTCTCGAGCGTGGAGACGCGCACCAGCGGCACGTCCCCGAACAGGATGAGCACCTGGTGATCGTCGGGAATCGACGGCAGCGCCTGCGCCAGCGCGTGACCGGTGCCGAGTTGCTCGGCCTGTAGCGCCCAGTTCACTGGCTCGTCCGCCAGCGCCTGCTTGACCTTCTCGCCGCCGTGCCCGTGCACGACGTGAATTGCATCGGCGTGCAAAGCCTTCGCTGTGGCGACGACATGGGAGAGCAACGGCCTGCCGGCCAAGGGCTGCAGCACCTTGGGCAGGTCCGACTTCATGCGCTTGCCCTGACCGGCGGCCAGGATAACGATGGAAAGAGGCATGGGCGTAGTGTACGCCCCGCCTTATTGCTTCAGCTTGCGCAGCTTCTCGATTGCGCGGATCTGCGCGGCGGCCTGTGCCAGCTCCGCCTGCAGTTTGGCCGTGTCCATCTTGTCGTCGCGGTTACGCAGCGCTTCTTCCGCGCGTTGCTTCGCCTGCAGTGCCGCGGCCTCGTCGAGGTCGTGGGCGCGCAGCGCGGTGTCCGCGAGCACGGTCACGAGATGCGGCTGGATCTCGATGGCGCCGCCCGAAACGTAGAAGAATTGCTCGCCACCCTCCGGCGTCTGCACGCGGACTTCGCCCGGCTTGAGCGTCGTCAGCAGCGGCGCGTGGCGCGGGGCGATGCCGATGTCGCCCATCACCGCCGGGACGAAGACCATCGCGGCGTCGCCCGAGAAGATCTCGCCTTCCGCACTAACGATATCGACGTGAATGGTGGCCATGGCTCGTTACTGCAGCGTCTTCGCCTTCGCGACCGCTTCCTCGATGTTGCCGACCATGTAGAACGCCTGCTCCGGCAGGTGATCGTAGTCGCCGGCGAGAATGCCCTTGAAGCCCGCGATCGTCTCCTTGAGCGGCACGATCTTGCCGTCCTGGCCGGTGAACACCTTCGCGACGTTGAACGGCTGCGACAGGAAGCGCTGGATCTTGCGCGCGCGCGACACGGTGCGCTTGTCCTCTTCCGACAGCTCGTCCATGCCGAGGATCGCGATGATGTCCTGCAGCTCCTTGTACCGCTGCAGCACGGCCTGCACGCCGCGCGCGGTGTTGTAGTGCTCATCGCCGATCACCAGCGGATCGAGCTGGCGGCTGGTCGAGTCGAGCGGATTCACCGCCGGGTAGATGCCGAGCGAGGCGATCTGACGATCGAGCACGACGGTCGCGTCCAGGTGCGCGAAGGTCGTCGCCGGCGACGGGTCGGTGAGGTCGTCGGCGGGCACGTACACGGCCTGGATCGAGGTGATCGAGCCGGTCTTCGTCGAGGTGATGCGTTCCTGCAGCACGCCCATTTCTTCGGCCAGCGTCGGCTGGTAACCCACCGCGGAGGGCATACGGCCGAGCAGCGCGGACACTTCGGTGCCGGCGAGCGTGTAACGGTAGATGTTGTCGATGAAGAGCAGCACGTCGCGGCCCTTGCCCGTCTCGGTCTTCTCGTCGCGGAAGTATTCCGCCATCGTCAGTCCCGTGAGCGCGACGCGCAGGCGATTGCCCGGCGGCTCGTTCATCTGGCCGTACACCATCGCGACCTTCGACTTCGACAGGTCCTTCGCGTCGATGACACCCGCGTCCATCATCTCGTGATAGAAGTCGTTGCCCTCGCGCGTGCGCTCGCCGACGCCGGCGAACACCGACAGACCGGCGTGCTGTTTCGCGATGTTGTTGATCAGCTCCAGCATGTTGACGGTCTTGCCGACGCCGGCGCCGCCGAACAGGCCGATCTTGCCGCCCTTCGCGAACGGCATGAGCAGATCGATGACCTTGATGCCCGTGACCAGCAGGTCCTGGCCGCCGGCCTGCTCTTCGTACGAAGGCGCCGGACGGTGGATCGGCCAATGCTCTTTCGCGGCGACCGGACCTTTCTCATCCTGCGGCTTGCCGAGCACGTCCATGATGCGA
>DATEKT010000080.1:0-18818 GCA_035277305.1 Steroidobacteraceae bacterium
CGCGATACGCCATGCCGGCGCATCCTAGCCAGGCAACCCCAAGCGAGACCAGAGAAACAGTCGTGTTGCTGAAGATGACTGCCGGGTCGCTCTTGTGCGCGTGGCTCAGAGTGACCAGCAGTGCGGCGACGGCTCCGATCGAGCCACCGCATAGATAGGTGAGACCGATGAGCTTGTGATACCTGAAGTGGCGACGAGAAGCACCGATGTACAGATTGGCCGCGCCGAGGAAGAGCATCACGGTGCCGCCGAGCATGTGGACGTAGAGAACCGCAAAGTGGCCGCTGTGCCGCGGCGCATTGGCGAAGAACGCGATCGGCGCGGCGATCATCCACCAGGCGATGGCGCTGGAGATCAGGCCCGCCAGCAGCAGCAGTCCTGGAGGCGAGATCCACCAGGAGCGCGTCGTCGACACTGCGTATGACATGGCTGGCCTGCTTTCTTACTTTTGTAAACCCTGGAGCCACTGCACAATGCTCTTCGCGAGCGCGAGCCGGGCGTCGGACCACGAATGATCGGTGTTGAAGTGCTGCGTCTTCACGCGCGTGTTGCCTTGCGCCCGGATCGCAGCGACCAATGAATTGGCGCCGTCGGCAAGACCGTCGTCCGCGGTGAGCACGAGCAGCGGCAGCTTCGCGAGTCCCGTCGCTGTTTGCGACAGCGCGAACTGATCCGACTGGGCGATCAGCTCATCCGCCATCTTTTCCGGCGTCGTCACGAGCGTTTCGGCATTCTCTGCAGCGGCCTTGACCACATCGTCGCGCTTCAGCTTGCCGAGGCGTCCCATATTCGCCGGCGCAATCAGGATCGCGCCGAGCAACGTCGGATCGGCGGCGGCGACGCGCGCTGTGGCCCATCCGCCCATACTGTGACCAGCGATGGCGATGCGCCGGGCATCGATGCCCAACTTCGCTGCGACTTCAGGTCGGCGCAGCCATGCAATGACGGCAGTGGCGTCCTCGGAGACTTGAGCGAAGTGAAACTCGCCCGGGCTTCCCCAGCTGCCTCGGTAGTTGAACGTCACCGCGTTCCATCCCGCGCGGCGCACGGCCTGCGCGAGATCGAGATTCTTCTCGTTGCCCGGCCAGCCGTGACAGATCACGAGCGTGGGATGCGTGCCCGCACCGCTCGCGAGGTACGCGAGTCCGTTGATCTCGAGGCCCGCCGAAGGAATGTGCAGGACTTCGACCCTGGCAGGGTGCGCGGGATCGCGCGGTGGATCGACGTCCGGCGTGTGCGCCTGGCTGACAGACAGCACGACGAGAGCGATCAGCGGCAAAAGGTGTCGAAACATCTTGGACCTCGTGTTCACTCGCTGCACACTAGGGCCATGAGAATACCCAATGCCCTGGCCGCGTGCCTCATCGCCATCGTTCCCGCCCTCGTTGCAGCGAAAGATGCCCCGCCCACCGTCCAGGAAGCACGCATCCAGCAGCACATCACCGAGCTGTCGAAGTTCGGCGCGAATCCGCAAGGCGGCGTGAGCCGGGTGGCCTTCAGCGACGCGGACATCGCGGGCCGCGAGTACATCAGGAAGCTCATGCAGGACGCGGGTCTGACCGTGCGCGTCGATGCCGCGGGCAACATCATCGGCCGGCGCGAAGGCCGCAACGCCAAACTGCCGCCGATCCTGATCGGTTCGCACACCGATTCCGTTCCCGGCGGCGGCAACTACGATGGCGATGTCGGCGTGCTCGGTGCAATCGAAGTCGCGCAGACGCTGAAGGAGCGCAACGTCCGGCTACAGCATCCGCTCGAAGTCGTCGACTTCGCGGACGAGGAGGGTGGCACGGTCGGCAGCTTCGCGATGATCGGCCATCTGCAGCCCGGAGCGCTCGCCTTGATGACTCACAGCGGCAAGACGATTGGCGAGGGCATCCGCGCGATCGGCGGCGATCCGGATCGCATCGCCGATGCGGCGCGCAAGCCCGGCGACCTGAAGGCGTACGTCGAGCTGCACATCGAGCAGGGCGCGATTCTGGACGAGAGCGACATCGATATCGGCGTCGTCGAAGGCATCGTCGGCATTCGTTGGTGGGACGTGACCGTCGAGGGCTTCGCCAACCACGCCGGCACGACACCGATGAATCGCCGCCGTGATGCGATGGTGAGCGCCGCCGAGTTCACGCTTGCCGTGAATCGCGTGGCGACGTCGATGCAGGGCCGTCAGGTCGCGACCGTCGGCAGGATTCGCGCCGAGCCCGGCGCGCCGAACGTGATTCCCGGGAAAGTCGTGCTGAGCCTGGAGATCCGCGATCTCGACCCCGCGAAAATCGCGAGCGTGTTCGAAGCGGTGCAGGCCGAAGCGCAGAAGATCGCCGAAGCACGCCAGACGCCGATCACCTTCAAGCCGCTCGAAGTCTCATCCGAGCCGGCGCCGACGGACGAGCGCCTGCGCAAGATCATCTCGAAGGCCGCGGACTCGCTCGGCCTGTCGACCAAGTCGTTGCCGAGCGGCGCCGGCCACGATGCTCAGGAGATCGCGCGGATCGCGCCGACCGGCATGATCTTCGTGCCCAGCGTCGGCGGCATCAGCCACGCTCCGAAAGAGTTCACGTCGCAGAAGGACATGGCGAACGGTGCTAACGTTTTGCTGCGGACGGTGCTCGCCATCGATGGCGGCGAACTGCGCTGAGGAAGGACGAAAAGACGACCTCGCGCCAGGCCGCCAAGACTCCGAGAAAGAAGAGAATCTCGGGCACCCGTACTCTTCCTTGGCGATCTTGGCGATCCTGGCGAGAGTCATTCCGGCTCACGCTAGAACTTGAAATTCACGCCGAAGTTCACAGGGAACGACCAGCGCGGGTCCGTGAACCGCACATCTTCGACACCCACCGGCGCAAACGCATCCGTCGACTCGCTCCGTGCGTCGAGGTACTGAGCGCCAACCGACAAGCTCAGATCCGCGTTGTTCGAGACCTGCCACGCCAGCCCGCCTTCGACGCCGGCGTCCAGACGCGTCGTCTGCGGCAGGATGTCCTCGCTCGCCGAGTCCGGCAAGCCAGCGACGTGGAAGCGCGCGTGCAACGCATCGGTGCGGTCCGCGCCCACATAGCCCGCGAGATACGTGCGCGCCGTGCCGCTGTCGGTGAGGAAATAGCGCGTACCGAGATTGAGCGCCCACGTGTTCATGTCGCCGATGTTCGCGCGGATCGGTACCGGCGAATCGACCGTGGGAGTTTCGAGGAAGCCGATCTCCTGGTTGCGGCCGCTCAGCTGCGAGTAGCTCAGGCGGGCGAACGGCTCGAAGTTCGACTGCGCCATGTAGCCGGTCTCGATGCTGAACGACGGGCCGATGCGGAAGGCATCGCGGAACTGCAGCCCATCGATGTGGCTCTCGCCGGACAGCCCGGCCAGTGTCGGATCGATCGTGCCGAGGTTGGCGATGTTGCTCGTGACGTGCGGGTTGAACGTGCCGTTCTCCAGCAGGTTGCTGCCGGCGAGGAACGTGGTCACCCATTGACCTTCGTCGCTCGCTGAAGCTGCCCCGGCGGCGCCGAGCGCGACGAGGGCGAAGGGGATGAGGGAAACTTTCGGGAACATGACTGAATCTCCTGTGTTGCTGACGACCACAGGCTCGCGCGCGGGGATTGCGTCGCAGTTTCAGGCCGGGAAACCGGCATTTCAGGTGAAACCCTTCTTAATGGAGGGTGGCGAAGGCGCGACCGAGCGCTTCGCGCAGATCGCCGGCACGCAGCGGCTTGTCCAGCACTTCGATGATTCCCGCGCGCAACGCACGCACATCCGTCTGCTTCTCGCGATGTCCCGTGACGAGCAGGATCGGAATGTCCGTGCGCAGAGCATGAATCATCGCCGCGAGCGACGTGCCCTGGAGCACCGGCATGCGTTCATCCGTCAGCACTGCATCGAATCGCTGCGGCGCGCGACGGAAAGATTCGATTGCCGCCGACGCGTCGGAGAAGCCGATCGCTTCGTAACCGAGCGATGCGACGATCTCCTCGGCCAGCCGGACGAGCTCCGGCTCATCGTCCACGATCAGGATTGCCTGGCCTTCGCCACCGGGCTGTTGGACTCGCGGCAGATTGGCGTCCGTAGCAGGCGGCTCCACTTGCGGCCAGTACACGTTCATCGTCGTGCCCGATCCCGGCCTGCTGATGACCTCGATCGCACCCTGCATGCCGCTGACTACATTGCGCACGACCGTGAGACCGATGCCCGATCCATCGCCGCTCGCGCGCGAGGTGTAGAAGGGGTTGAAGATCGACTGCAGCTGCTCCGATGAGAGTCCGATCCCCGTGTCCGCAATGGACAAGCGAATCCAGCGACCTGGCTGCAGCTCACCGAGAGTCAGCGCGCGGCTCGCGTCAACCTGCATGGCTTCGACTCGGACTTCGAGCTGGCCGCCGCCTGGCATCGCGCGAATCGCGTTGGTGCAGAGATTCATGACGACCTGGTGCACTTCCGTCGCGTCGCCGTTGATCAGGCCCACACTGTCGGCGCCGGGCGGCCGAATCGTGATCCCTTGCGGCAGGCCCGGCCTGAGCAGCGCCAGTGCTTCGCGCACGACCGGCTCGATCGCGAGTGCTCCATGCACGACGCTGCGATGTGGATCGAACGTGAGCACTCGGCGCACCAGCTGCCTCGCGCGCTCGCTCGCCGAGAGCAGGCCGTCGAGCGTTTCGATGACGCGTCCGTCAGGTTCAACCTGAGCTCGCGCCACTTCTGCGTAGCCGACGATGGCGCCGAGCACATTGTTGAAGTCGTGCGCCATCGAAGCGGCGAGAAATCCCACGGCTTCGGCCTTCTGACTGTCGCGCAGTCCGCGCTCGAGCCGCTCGCGCTCCTGCTCCAATCGATCCCGACGGCGCAACACGCGGCGCAGTACCACGATCAGTCCGCCCGCCAGCGCAGCGAGCGTCAATGTGCGTGCGAAGCTCAACAGCTCCTGATGACGCCACGCGCTCAATACACTCGACATCGGTTGCGCCAGTTCGACGAGCAGGGGATAGCTTTGCACTCTGCGCAACACGCGTAAGTACGGTTTCGCGGCCGACCGCGGATCCGTGCGCACCAGCTCCGAGCCGCGAATCCCCGCAATCAACGATCCGCTGATCTCCTCGGCGCTCGCGCGAGTGGGGTAGTGCGCGAGCACCACGCCGTCTTCGCGAACCAGGCGGATGGAGGAATCGACGCTGATCGTCGAGTAGAAGCTGGTCAGGTATTCGAATGCGACGCGCACCAGCACGACGCCCGCGAACGCGCCGTACCGGTCGCGAATCGCGCGGCCCAGCGCGAAGGTCCGATAGTCCTGACCTACCGGTTTGCCGATGTAGAGCGTGCCCGGCGCCGCATGCTCCAGGATCGAGAAGAAATGTCGCCCGTGAAAGTCCGCGTCGTCGTCGGGGCCCGGCGAAGTGGTGGCGAACAAGTGACCGTCGCGGCCGATGATCTCCATCGAATGCACGAACGGAAAGCGCGTCACATCCGCTTGCAGGCGCTCACGCGCGGCCTCGCGGGCGGCTGGTGTGCCGTCCGCTGCGCCCCAGCGCTGCGCCTGTTCCGCGAGCACGACATCGATTTCCTGCACCATTCGTGCAGTCTGCTCAGCTGTCGCGCGGGCGATCGCGAGCTGTGTGTCCTCGCTGCGCAGGATCGCGGCGTCGTAGTCCTGCCACGCTTCGTAGCTGTCCGCGCCGATCATCAGCACGATCAGCAGGACGCCGGCGCCGGTGACCCAGCGCTGCAGAGGTCGCGAGTCCGTCTCTCGTGTCACGAGTTGGCGAACGTCGCGTCGATCGTCTGACCTGTCGGCAACTGACACTGGCCTGCACCGCCGCCCGACATCCCGTTCTGCGGATGCATGAGGGTGAAGTGACAACGCATGTGCTCGCCCGAGACGTCAGCGAGGTTCGCCACGACCCGGCCGCTGTAGTGCGTGACGAATGCCGTATCGGGATACTGGTTCCAGTACCGCCAGCCATGCCATGGGCTGGCCCAGCCGTTCCACAGCGGCGCCAGGGTTTCCACGCGCGTGTCGTGCGTTACCTGGAAGAACTGTCCCGAATAGCTATCGCCGTTGCTCAGGTTGGCCGTCAGCGTGCCGGTGCGATCGTCGGTCGACTTCCACGAGAAGTTCGCTTTCATGTCGCCGCTACGCTCGGTGCCGACGCCCGTGCCCATCGTGGTGCACGCAGCGAGAGCGCCCATCAGTGCAAGAAGACTCAAGTTGAAGGTACGCATGGAGCTGTCTCCAGTTCGTTATAAACGGCAAGCGCCGCCACGAACCGAACTCTCCTCCCTCAATCCTCCTGCATGATGTCGGACGATGCATTCGCCATTGCAGCTGCAATCAGGGGGCTCAGCGCATCGCGCTGACCGGGGCCATGAACACGTAGCCCGCGCCGCGCTCAGTGCGCAGCAACTCGGGATTCGAAGGATCGCGCTCGATCTTGCGCCGCAGCCGCAACATCGTGACGTCGATCGCCCTGTCGTACACCTCGAGCGCGTGTACCCGCGAGCGCTCCAGTAGTTGATCGCGGGTGAGCACGCGCTGAGGTGCCGACAGAAAAGCGCAGAGAAGATTGAACTCGCTGTTGGTGAGCCCGACGCGCCGGCCGTCCGGCGACACGAGCCGATGCAGGCGCAGATTGAGCTCCCAGCCGGCGAAGCGATAGGCGCGCAACTGATCGTCGCGCGGCGTCGCGGCCTCGACGATCTGCGAACGGCGCAACACCGCGCGAATGCGCGCGAGCAGCTCGCGCATGCTGAACGGTTTGGTCACGTAATCGTCGGCGGCGAGCTCGAGTCCCATGACGAGGTCGGCCTCTTCGGCCTTGCCGCTCAGGATCAGGATCGGAATCGCGGACGTCTCGCGCACCCGGCGCGCCAACGTGAGTCCATCTTCGCCCGCCAGGCGCAGATCGATCATCAGCAGGTCGACGGGCTCGCTCTCGATCACCTGCAGCATTTCGCGCCCGCTCGAGACCGCGGTGATGCGCAGGTCCTGCTCGCTCAAGTACTGAGTCAGGACCTTCCGGATATCCGGATCGTCGTCCAGGGCCAGTACGTGCGGCGCGACGGATTCCATGGCGGGTTAGTCGGCGGGCCGGCAGGGGAGTTCCGCCTACACCGCCGACATGAACGCGGCTTAATGCGTGACAAGTGAAATACAGCGGTGAGTCCTCTGACATCGCGCAGTGATTTCCGGCGCTCAATTTCGCAACCGTCGCGGAAGGCATGTCGCCGTCCGCCGCTTACGAGGAGAGCGATCATGACGACTACCCCTTTTTTCGCTGCCAGCGCGTTGCTCGCAGCGCTAGCAACCGTCAGCACTGGCGCCAGTGCAGCCGAGCTCGACCGCATCCAGATCGATCCGCCGGTCGTGAAGGTCGTCGATCACGACTCGATCGATGCACCGGTTGAGCAGGTGACGGTCGTGGCGCACGTCATTCCCGATCCGGAGACCCTGACGATGAAGTCGGGCATCAAGCTGCTGAACGACAACATCGTCGAGGCCGCGCGCAAGGCTTGCTTCGAGGCCGACCCGCTCGAGCTCGACGACGGCACGTGCGTACAGCGCGCGATCAAGGACGCGAAAGCACAGGTGCCCGCGCTGGTGGCGCGTGTGAAGGCTGAGACGACGACCACCAAAGTTGCCGCCATCGGATGAGGCCATGAAACCGCACGCACCGCTCTTGCTTTCGATCGTTGCTTGCACCGCCTGGGGCTGCGTCGCCGAACCTGTCGCGCCGCCGCCCCGGCCGGAACCGCCGCCGCTGCCGGACACGAACGTGTACTTCTATCCGACGGGCGGCCGCAGCGTTTCCGCCGATCAGCAGGAGCGCGACAAGTACGAGTGCAACGAGTGGGCCGTGCAACAGACCGGATTCGATCCGAGCAATCCGCAGGTGCCGCCCCATCGACGCATGCGTGTCGTGGCAGGCGGACCTCCGCCCGGTGCGCAAGTCGGTGCCGGCGCAGTGACAGGTGCAGTCGTTGGCGCCGCCGTCGCTCCGCCCTGGGATTCGGGCCGCGGTGCGCTGTTGGGTGCGGTTGCGGGCGCCGCGATCGGCGGAGTCGTCGCATCGGAGCGCAACGAAGAGATCAATCGCATGCAAGCGCAGAGCCAAGCCAACGCCTCGCAAGTGCAGACGGCGCGAGTCGAGCGCCAGGCCACCGATTTTCGCCGCGCGCTCAGCGCATGCCTCGAAGCGCGCGGCTACAGCGTGAAGTGATCATCATGAGCAAGAAGAAAATTCCCTTGATTGTGCTGTTCGCGACGATATGCGTCGCGGCGCTGCCGCTCCCGTCGCAGGCAATGCACCTCGATAGTCGGTTCGAGCACAACCAGTACTACCACGATCGCGGCGAAGTGATCAGGGCCGTGCCGCGCGGCGCGTACACCGTACGCTATCGCGGCGGCGAGTATCTCTATCACGGCGGCGAGTGGTATCACCGCAATGGCCGAGCTGTGGTCGTCATCGCTGCGCCGATCGGCGCATTCGTGCCTGCGCTGCCTGCGTTCTATTCGACGGTGTGGTGGGGCGGCGTTCCGTACTACTACGCCGACGACACTTACTACACATGGAATTCCGGCGAGGACGAGTACGAAGTCGTCGAACCTCCCTCGGGCATCGAGAACGGCGGCTCGACCCAGGCGCCGCCGACCGATTCGATCTTCGTCTATCCGAAGAGCGGCCAGTCCGCCGATCAGCAGGCCCAGGATCGCTTCGAGTGTCACCGCTCCGCGGTGGCAGCCACGGGTTACGACCCGACAGTCTCAGGCGGAGGCGTGCCTGCCGACGTCGCCCGCAACAAGCGTGCTGACTACATGCGCGCTCAGGCCGCGTGCCTCGATGCGCGCGGCTATAGCGTGAAATAACCGGAGCCCTACAGTGGAGATACCCATACCGATCGGGTCATCCGCGCCGGCTGCGCTTTTGCTCTTGTCCGCGGCGTTGAGCGGATGCAGCTCGCAAGCGCAGCCGGCGGCGGCCGAACAATTGCCGCCCGAAGTTGGCGTCGTTACCGTTCATCCGGCGCAGGTGCCAGTGACGACTGAGTTGCCAGGTCGGACATCAGCGTTTCTCGTCGCGCAGGTGCGTGCGCGCGTCGACGGCATCGTGCAGAAGCGCGAGTTCGACGAGGGCAGCGATATCAAGGCGAACGAGCGCCTGTATCAGATCGATCCGGCGCCGTATCAGGCAGCACAGCAGAGCGCGCAAGCGCAGCTAGCTCGAGCGCGCGCCGCACTCGAGTCGACGACGGCGCAGGCAGAGCGCGACAAGCTGCTCGTCGCCAACAATGCCATCAGCAAGCAGAACTACGTCAATGACGTTGCTGCCCGAGACCAGGCCGCGGCGGACGTCCAGGCCGGGCTCGCGGCGGTGCGGACTGCGACCATCAATCTCGGCTATACCGACATCGTCTCTCCGATCACGGGCCGGATCGGGCCATCGCTCGTGACGCAAGGTGCATTCGTCCAGGCGAGCGCCGCGACGCCGATGGCGACTGTGCAACAAATCGATCCGATTTACGTCGACCTCAACGAGACGAGCGTCGAAGGCCTGCAGCTGCGACAGCAGGTCGCGAGCGGCCGCATCCACATCAACGGTCCGGACCAGACGCACGTGCGGCTGGTGCTGGAGGACGGCTCCAACTACTCGCGCGAGGGATTGCTGCAGTTCACTGATATCAGCGTCAACGAAGGCACCGGGTCCGTGACCGTGCGCGCGATCTTCCCGAACCCGGACCACTTGCTTCTGCCGGGAATGTTCGTGCGCGCGGTCATCGACGAAGGCACCGACGATCACGCCATGCTCGTGCCCGAGGAGGGCGTCACCCACGACCGCAACGGCCGGGCCACCGTGCTGGTCGTGGGAAAGGACAACAAGGTATCGCAACGGCCGGTGAGTGCGTCGCGCACGCTGGGCGACAGCTGGGTGGTCGAAGGCGGGTTGCAGGACGGAGATCGCGTCGTCGTCTCCGGTGTGCAGCGAGTGAAGGCGGGCATGCCTGTCCGTGCTGTTGCTGCGCTGGCAACGGCGCAACCGACGTAACGCCATGCCGCGCTTCTTCATCGAACGGCCGATCTTCGCGATCGTCATCGCCATCCTGATCATGCTCACCGGCATGCTCTCCATCGCGCGGCTGGCGATCGAGCAGTACCCGTCGATTGCGCCGCCTTCGATCCAGGTCTCGGCGACCTATCCCGGCGCCTCGGCGACCACGGTCGAGAACACGGTCGTGCAGGTGATCGAGCAGCAGATCAGCGGTGTCGATCACCTCATGTATCTGTCGGCGACGAGCGATGACTTCGGCTCCTCGACAATCACGCTCGCGTTCGAGCCCGGCACGGATCCGGACATCGCGCAGGTTCAGGTGCAGAACAAGCTGCAGCTCGCGGTACCGCTGTTGCCTCCCCAGGTCCAGCAGTCGGGCATTCGCGTCACGAAGTCGGGTACGGCGTTCCTGATGGTCGCGGCGTTCGTTTCGTCCGATCCGCACATGTCGAAGTACGACATCGCCGACTATGTCGTCTCGCATGTGCAGGATCCGGTGAGCCGCATCGATGGCGTCGGCAACATCAACGTGTTCGGCACGCAGTATGCGATGCGGATCTGGCTCGATCCGAACAAGCTCAATGCATTCGCGCTTACACCTGTCGATGTGACAAATGCGCTCCAGAGTCAGAACGTGCAGATTTCGGGCGGGCAGCTGGGCGGTACGCCAGCGCCGTCTTCGCAACGGCTGACGGCTTCGATCAGCGAGGCGACGCTGCTGCGCACGCCGGCGGAGTTCGGGCGGATCCTGCTGAAAGTGAATCCAGACGGATCGCAGGTGAGATTGAGCGACGTCGCGCGCATCGAGCTCGGTGCGGAGAACTTCAACGTCGACAACAAGTACAACGGCCAGTCCTCAGCCGGCATCGCCGTGCAGCTGGCTGCAGGCTCGAACGCCTTGGCTACTGCAGAAGCGGTTCGTGCGCGCCTGACGGAGCTCTCGAAGTACTTCCCGGCCGGCATGCGCATCGAGTATCCGTACGACACGACGCCGTTCGTGAAGGTGTCTCTCGAGGAGGTCGTCAAGACATTATTCGAGGGCATCGTGCTGGTGTTCCTCGTGATGTACCTGTTCCTGCAGAACATCCGCGCCACGCTCATTCCGACGATTGCCGTGCCGGTCGTGCTGCTTGGCACGTTCGGCGTGCTCGCCGCAGTGGGATTCACGATCAACACGTTGTCGATGTTCGGGCTGGTCTTAGCGATCGGTCTGCTCGTCGACGATGCCATTGTGGTCGTGGAGAACGTGGAGAGAATCATCGCCGAGGAGCACTTGTCGCCGCGTGAGGCGACGAAGAAGGCAATGGGGCAGATCACCGGCGCGCTGATGGGCGTGGCGGTCGTCCTTTCGGCAGTATTCGTGCCGATGGCGTTCTCGACTGGATCGGTCGGCGGGATCTATCGCCAGTTCTCGTTGACGATCGTCGCGGCGATGGCGTTGTCCGTGTTCGTCGCTCTCAGTCTTACGCCGGCGCTGTGCGCGACGATTCTGCGCGGTGAGCACACGCGCGCGAGTCGTGGCTTCTTCGGCTGGTTCAACAAGCAGTTCGAGAACGGTCGCGACCGCTACGTGAAGAGCGCGCACAGCGTGATTGCGAAGACCGGACGTTGGCTGCTGATCTACGGCGGCATCGTCGCGGCGGTCGCGCTCATGTTCTACAAACTGCCGACGTCGTTTTTGCCCGATGAGGATCAGGGCTACATCATGGTGCAGGTGCAAGGGCCGCCGGGCAGTACGCAGGGGCACACAGCACAGGCGCTCGCCGACGTGAGCGACTACCTGCTGCGCCAGGAGTCGAAGATGGTCGACGCCGTGTTCACGATCAACGGTAACAACTATGCCGGGCGCGGTCAGAACCAGGGGCAGCTGTTCGTGCATCTGCGCGACTGGTCGCTACGCACGACGTCCGATCTGAGCGCAAGGGCGCTCATCAAGCGCGTCTCGGCACGGTTCTCCACCTACGGCGACGCGATCGTCATCCCGGTGAATCCGCCGCCGATCCGCGAGCTGGGCACCGCGTCGGGATTCGATCTCGAGCTGGAAGACCGTGGCGGCCTGGGACACGACGCGCTGATGCAAGCTCGCGATCAGCTGCTCGCGGCCGCGAAGAAGGAACCTTCGCTGGCCCTCGTGCGCGCGAACGGACTGGAGGACAACCCGACTTTCAAGATCGATGTGGATCGCGAGAAGGCGAGCGCGCTGGGCGTTTCGCCGAGCGATGTCGATCAGTCGTTCTCGATCGCGTGGGGCTCGCGCTACGTCGACAACTTCCTGGACACCGATGGCCGCATCAAGAAGGTGTTCGTGCAGGCCGACGAGCCATTCCGCATGAACCCCGACGATCTGCGTCTGCACTATGTGCGCAACTCGAACGGCGCGATGGTGCCGATCTCGGAGTTCGCGACCGGCAAGTGGACCTTCGGTCCGCCGAAGCTGGAGCGCTACAACGGCGTGCCGTCCGTGGAGATTCAGGGCCAGGCGGCGCAGGGCTACAGCACCGGCGACGCTATCGCCACGATGGAGCGGCTCGCCGCGCAATTGCCGTCCGGTATCGGCTACGAGTGGACGGGGCTTTCGTTGCAGGAGAAGCTCTCGGGCGCGCAGGCGCCGCTGCTCTACGCGCTTTCGATTCTCGTCGTGTTCCTGAGTCTTGCCGCGCTGTACGAGAGCTGGTTCATCCCGGTTGCCGTGATTCTTGTCGTGCCGCTCGGTGTGGTCGGCGCGCTCACGGCCGCATTCATCTTCGGCATGTCGAACGACGTGTACTTCCAGGTGGGATTGCTGACGACCATTGGCCTGTCGGCCAAGAACGCAATCCTGATCGTCGAATTCGCACGCAACCTGCATGCGGAGGGCAGGAGTCTCATCGATGCGGCGATCGAAGCTGCGCATCTGCGGCTGCGGCCGATCCTGATGACCTCGATGGCGTTCGTGCTCGGCGTGTTCCCGCTGGCCGTCGCCACCGGGCCCGGTTCCGCAAGCCGCAACGCGATCGGCACCGGCGTGATCGGCGGCATGCTGAGCGCCACCTTCGTCGCGACGTTCCTGATCCCGATGTTCTTCGTCGTGATCGGCAAGTACATGAGCGGAACTTCGTCAAGACGCCAGGAAGCCCGGCCGGAAGGACTCCGGCCTGTTACCCCCTGACCTTCCTGGCGCTCTTGACGGATCCGCTAGCGACGCGCGAGACAGCGCTCGTAGCGCTCATCGACTCGCCGCGCGAACCATTCCGTGGTGAGCTTGCGCGTGATCTTCGGACTTTCGAGGCGGATTTTCGGCACGACGGCGCGCGGGAGCGGGCTCTTGCGGCCCTTGTCGGCCAGATCGAAGACGCGCTCGTAGAGTTTCGTGTCGCCGAAGTCGTCCTGGTCGCCGTGCTCGAGGTCGCGGCGGATGGCTGAGTCCGTCATGTCGAGCTTTTCTGCGAGCTTGCGGGTGGCGAGCTCGGTCTGGCTCGCATCGGAGCTGCCGTGCAGGAGCAGATCGCCGTCGAGTGCGAGCGAAGTCTTGGTCAGGATGCTGACCGCGTTCTGAAAGCCAGCGTTGCGGCTGGCGTAGTGACCGGCGTTGAAGTCGGCGAAGCGGTAGAGCATGTCGTCGTAGTCCGCCGGGTAGTCGAGCAGATGCGCGATGCCGAAGTACATGCCGCCGCGGCGGGTGAAGACTTCGTTGCGAATGCTCGTCGCGACGGGATAGGGATAGCGTTTCTCCTTGGCGTGCTCTTCGGCGTACGCGATGCTGACTTGCATCGGGCCGGCGGTGTGCACGGGATTGAGGCTGCCGAACATGCGGCTGCCGAGCGGCACCATGTTGGTGAAGTCGGCGAAGATGTCGTTGAGCTCTTTTTCGGTCTTCACCTTGTCGAGACGCTCGCGATAGGTGGCGCCGGTCGGCGACCTCAGCGCGAGCGCGGCGTTCACGGCCAGCATCGGGATGTGGTAGCGCGAGGCGCGGTTCTCGATCTCACGCTGCGCGATCGCGGGAAGGCCGGTGACCTGGGGGTCGACCTGGAGTGTCGATTCCTGTTCGGCCACTGCGATGACGGCGCAGATGTTCTCGGTGGTGGGGCGGATCGAGAGCGCTTCGAAAGCAGCGAAGATGTCGATGGCCCAGCCGTCGCGATTGGCGATCTTCGGCGGCAGACGTTTTGCGATCTCCGCGCGCGCGACGTCCGGGTCGATCGGCGGCGCGCGCAACTCGGGATTCGTGCACGACGCCATCAGCGCGACGCCGGCGAGCACGAAAGAGCGGGCGAGGGGACTAATCCGCATGGTCCGGTTCGAAGAAGCTCCACTTCACTTGCGGAAAGCGCTGCTTCAGCTCGGTCTCCACGCGATTGATGGCGTCCTCGGCAGGCACACCGCCGCGCTTCAGCTGGACTTTGACCGCGACCATCAGGTCGTTGCCGAGCTGCAGCGTGATGAGGTGGAAGACGCGGGCGATCTCGGGGCGCTCGTCGAAGAATCCCTGGATCTCCGCGCTGACTTCGGGATCGGCGCTCTGGCCGATCAGCATCGCTTTGATTTCGATCGCGACGAAGACGGCGACGATGATGAGGAGGAGGCCGATTGCGAGCGTGCCCAGCGCGTCCCATGCGGGATTGCCGGTGATGACGGCGAGCACGATCGCGAGCAGTGCGATGATGAGGCCGAGAAGTGCGGCGAGGTCTTCGCCGAAGATCACGATCAGTTCGGCCTGCCGGCTCTCGCGAAACCAGCGAGCGAGGCTGCGCGAGCCGCGTGCCTTCGCAACTTCGACCAGGCACGCGCGCATCGAGACCGCTTCCGCGATGATGCTGACGACGAGCACGCCGACTGCCCACCACCATTGCCGCAGCGGTTCGGGGTGCTGCAGTTTGTGAATGCCCTCGTAGACCGAGAACATGCCGCCGACGCTGAAGAGCATGACCGCGACGAGGAACGACCAGAAGTAGATCGCTTTGCCGTACCCGAGCGGATAGTCGGGCGAGGGCGGTCTGCGGGCTTGCCGCATGCCGAGCAGGAGTAGGAGCTGGTTGCCGCAGTCAGCGAGCGAGTGCACCGTCTCCGCGAGCATGGCGCCCGAGCCGGTGATGAAGGCAGCAATGCCCTTCGTCACGAAGATCGTGAAGTTCGCGCCCAGCGCGAAGAGGATGGCGCGATTCGAATCGCCCTGGCCTGCCATTCGGAACCCCGGAGTCGGTTGTGGCTGCGAATTCTAGCAGCCTCACCCTGGGGCGATGGCGGCAGGTGAAGAAGTCGCCTCGGTGGGCGCCTGGCAGTAGGGCCGTACCTGCGTTTCGTAGTCCTGGTTGTAGTAGGGCTCGCGGATTATTGCGCGATCCACTTCCGGTACCTTTGCGTAGAGAGTGAGCAAGCGATCGCAGTAGTGGAGCCGCACGAATTCGACCTGCTCGGGCGTGACGGCGACCTGGGTCGATTCGCGGAAGGACACGAAGACGCCTGAGTAGTCGTACACGGTTTTCGGTTGAGAACGAACTTCATTGGAAGACTGCAGCCATTTGTCCAGTCGCAGCTGAGCCACATCGCTGTCTTTGACCATGTAGGCATAACGAGGCACTTGCGTGCCCGCTGCTCCGCTCACGTAAGGCACATTCAGCTCGCCGGTGTCCTTGTATCCGGTCTTCTCAGCTGACAGCAGGGCATAGTCGCAGTCCCACGTTTTGGCGAAGTCGAAGCCATAGGTTCCGTCCTGCGCCGAGACCGTCTCGATGCGACGGACCAGGATGGTTCGTTCCCACCCTTGGTCTTTGCACTCCATCACCAATCGTGCACCGGCTATGGGCTCATGCGACAAGTAGTCTCGCAACACCCCTTTCGCATTGAAGTTGGACCAGTTCATCGACGCGATCGCAAATGTCGCGACGATCATCGTGATCATGACGATGATAACTACCGTCCAACGCAAGCCTGCAGACATTGCAAGAGCTTAGCGCATCGTTGGCTCGATGAGTCTCCCCCGCGTCGTGCGCCGCGCGGGGGAGATTGACTCCTCAATGAACGTACACCGCCCTGCTGGACAAGAGTGCCTGACGCTCGGGGTCATGGTTTGAGGCGCTCTCGACTCAGAAATTAACTTCGATGCTGAGCTTGAGCGTGCGATCAGCAGTGTCGTTGTTGAGGCCCGCGAGCAGGCCAGCACCAACCGAGAGGATAGGACTTGCTGCTCGCTCGCCGGCACTGGAGCTGTAATACAGCACGGGGCCAAGGCGATGCTGGTTGAAGTCGCCGAACAGTTCGGCTGCGTCCGAGGGATGTCCGGTACTGCCCAGCCGCTCGACGGTGCCATAGCCTTCGAGCGCGAGCGACCAGGTTGCGGAGATTTCAAAGGCGAGTTGTGCCGCGTATGCGAAATCCCACTTGTTGTCGACTCGCTCGCCGTCCTGCGTATCCCCGCCGAAGTCACGCACCAGCATGGGGACGGCGGCGGCGCGCCAGCGTGCGGATTGAAACTCGATGATGGCACCGAGAACCAGAGTGTTGGAGTCTTCCTGATCCAACGGTCCTTCCAGCTCTGCGACGAGGCCGAATCCGGCGCCGTCTCCCTCCCTCGGCACCAGCACAGCGATGAGCTCCGCGCCGACTTCCGACAGTCGCAGCTGGTCGAACGCGTTCGCCTGCTGAACTGTCACCGGCTCATCGAATCGCTCTTTCTCGAACTCCATGCCGACGCGCATTTTCAGAATGCTCGTGAGTCCCATCTCGAGCTCTAGCGCATAGCGTTCGCGAATGCTTTCGTTCTCGTCGTATTCGACGCCATCCGCGTCGCTTGCGATCCGGCGCCGCGGCAGGCCCCACGACCACGCATTCTGGCTTTGGAACTCGAAACTGGCCGGTGCACTCTCCAGATCCTTGAGCTCGAACTGTCCTATGAATGGCTCTGCCCCCACCGGCGGACAAACGAACAACTGAAGCAATGCCGTCGCCGCGGCGCCCTGTAGGCACTGCACGAGCTGCATGTCCCCTCCGTTTCCGACGCCTCTGGGCGTGCGTCATCTACGCCCCGGCCGCGGACGTTGTCAACGGCTAGTAACGAATGGCGATCTCGTACGTCGTAGCAATGGTGCAAGTGTCTGGGGAGATCTGCAGTGATACCGAACCGGCGCGCCATCTGCCTGATCGCACTGTTGGCGCTTCAATCTGCGCCCTCGACCGCGGCCAGCGACTTCAATACGTCCGTCGAAGCATGGAGTCGGGACATCGATAAAGTCGTCGCGGCGGCAGTCAGCGTCCATCCAAACGCCTTCACCAAGATCGGCAAAGCGACCTTTCATCTGCAGGCCGAGAACCTCAAGAACGAGCTGCCCTCTCTGACACAGGAGCAGCGTGCGGTGCGAGCCATGCAACTGGTCGCGAGCATCGGTGACGGGCACACCGTGCTCGAAACGAAGGATCGGCATTGGGGCCAGTGGTATCCGTTCCGGGTCTACGAGTTCAGCGACGGTTACTTCATCACGGGTGCGCTGCAGTCGTCGGTTGAGCTCGTTGGCGCACAGATCCTGGAAGTTCGGGGACTCCCTGTCGAAGCTGCTGCGGAGCAGGCGCGATCGCTCTTCGGTGCAGATAACACCTTGCAGGCGCGACACAATCTTTTCGCTCTTTCCGATGCGGTTCTGATGAAAGGGTTGGGCCTCGCCGAACCTGACGGGAGTCTGAAACTCAAACTTCGTCTGAGTTCTGGAAAAGTTGTCGAGCGGCAGCTGGCTTCGCGTCTTGCGGACGCCGCCGGTTGGGAAGACAACCTGGGAGACTTCGAATGGCGATTTCGTCACGAGATGGCGGGACCACCGATCGGAACCGCCGAGCAGTGGATCGGAGCCTATCGCCACATTCCCTATGTGGCTTATCGCACGGCAGACAAAACCCGACCGCCGCACCTGGTCCGGCGGTTCCCTTTCTTTTCCGAAGCGCTGCCGTCCGGTGACTACTACATTCAGGTCAACCTGGTCACTGGCTCCGGCGATCCGGAAGCACTGGCGCCTTCCATGCGCCGCGCCCTCGGCGAAGTTGATCAACTACGTCCGAAGCGACTGATCATCGACATCCGCTACAACATCGGCGGCGACGGCAGCCAGGTACCGGCGATGATTCACGAATTCATCAAGAGGGAGGACAACCGGCCGTGGCAGGAGCTTTACCTGCTCACGGGCCGCAGAACGTTCAGTGCGGGCGTGATGATCATCGACGCTCTCATCGACCACACCGATGTTTCTCTCGTGGGAGAACCGGCAGGTGCAGGTCTGAATTGCTTTGGCGATGCCACCACAATCCCGCTGCCCGATACCGGACTGCTGTTGCATATCTCGACCGTGTGGCATCAACTCGGATCTTCGAGCGATCGACAGTGGACGATCCCCGTCGATGCGAAGGCGACGTTCTCCTCGAGCGAATACGCGGCCGGCAAAGATCCGGCACTGGATGCGATTGTCGCGGGGCAGGAGATGAGGGCGGTCGGGGTCATCGCTCTCGTCGATGGCGCGGCTGCTGCGCGCAAGGTCTACGATGAACGGAAAAAATCAGCGCGGGGTGATCCATGGGTCCAACCCAGAGAAGCAGAACTGCAACGCGTCGCCTGGCGGCTACAGGAGGCTGGTCGCAAGGACGACGCTCTGGCTATGTTTGCTATCCGAGCGGACGCTTATCCGAATTCCGCGAAAGCCTGGTACGAGCTTGGAAGCGCACAGATCGAGGCCGGACAGAAAGAAACAGGTCTGCAGAGCTATCAGCGTTCGCTGGAACTGGACCCGCACAATGTGGATAACGCAGATGAACGGTCGGTGATTGCGAAGGCAGGAA
>DATEKT010000081.1:0-46588 GCA_035277305.1 Steroidobacteraceae bacterium
AGGCGGAGGAAGCATGAATCGCAGTGAACTGGAATCGATCGCACGGGCGATGGTCGCGAAGGGCAAAGGGATCCTGGCGGCAGACGAATCCAGCGGCACGATCAAGAAGCGCTTCGACTCCATCAAGCTGGAGTCGACCGAGGAGGCGCGCCGTACCTACCGCGAGATGTTGTTCACCACGCCGGGTGCCGCCGAGCACATCAGCGGCGTGATCATGTACGACGAGACGATCCGCCAGAAGACCAAGGACGGCACGCCGTTTTCGCAGTATCTGCAGAAGCTCGGCGTCGTGCCGGGCATCAAGGTCGACACCGGTGCGAAGCCGCTCGCCGGCTTCCCGAACGAGACGATCACCGAAGGTCTCGACGGTCTGCGCGAGCGTCTTGCCGAGTACCACAAGCTCGGCGCGCGCTTCGCGAAATGGCGCGCGGTCATCGACATCGGCGCTGACTTCCCGACGCAGTTCGGCATCGATGCGAATGCGCACGCGCTGGCGCGCTACGCGGCGCTGTGCCAGGAAGCCGGCATCGTGCCGATCGTCGAGCCGGAAGTGCTGATGGACGGCGGCCACTCGATCGAGCGCTGCGAGGAGGTCACGAGCAATACGCTCGCGTCCGTGTTCCAGGCGTTGCATTCACACCGCATTCATCTGGAAGGCATGATCCTGAAGCCGAATATGGTGATCTCCGGCAAGAAGGCCGCGAATCGCGCCACGCCGCAACAGGTTGCGGAAGCGACGGTGCGCACGCTCAAGCGCTACGTGCCCGGCGCGGTGCCCGGCATCGCGTTCCTCTCGGGCGGACAGAGCTCGGCGGAAGCGACCGAGCACCTGAGCCTGATGAACAAGCTCGGGCCGCTGCCGTGGGAGCTCAGCTTCTCGTACGGCCGCGCGTTGCAGGACGAAGCGCTGAAGGCCTGGGGCGGCAAGCCGGAAACGTTCGCCGCGGGCCAGAAGGCATTCTTCCGCCGCGCGAAGTTCAATGGCCTGGCGCGCAGCGGCAGCTACAGCGCGAAGCTGGAACAGGAAGCGGCCTGAGGCCGCGCCCCGCCTGCACAGGGCGATCGGAACATTGAATGTCGTCGAGCGCAGCGAGCAGTCAAGCTGATGCCCAGACAACGCAGGACTCGATCGTCGAAGTTCGCGATGTGCACTATTCGATCGGCGGCCGCGCGATCTTCTCGGGACTGAACCTGCAGATCGCGCGGGGCCGCATCACGGCCATCATGGGGCCGAGCGGCACCGGCAAGACGACGCTCCTCAAGCTGATCACGGGACAGATCCGGCCCGACCAGGGCACGGTGCTGTTCGACGGCATCGACGTCAGCCACCTCAGTACCAGCGAGCTGTACGCGTTGCGGCGGCGCATGGGCATGCTGTTCCAGAACGGCGCGCTGCTCACAGACGAAGATGTGTTCGAGAACGTTGCGTTCCCGCTGCGCGAGCACACCGACCTGCCCGAAGCGCTGATCCGCAACATCGTGCTCACCAAGCTGCAGGCTGTCGGCTTGCGCGGAGCGGCGCAGCTGATGCCCGCGGAACTCTCCGGCGGCATGAATCGGCGCGTCGCGCTGGCGCGCGCAATGGCAACCGATCCGGAAGTGCTGATCTACGACGAGCCCTTCACCGGACTCGATCCGATCTCGATGGGCATGATCGTGCGCCTGGTGCGGCAGATGAACTACGCGCTCGGCATCACGAGCATCGTGGTGTCGCACGACGTCGAAGAGCTGTCGATCCTCGCGGACGCGAGCTACATCATCGCCGGCGGCAAGGTAGCCGCGTCCGGCAGCTTCGTCGAGCTGAAGGATCACGAGTCCGAGATCGTGCACCAGTTCATCAACGGCCTCGCCGACGGACCGGTGGCGTTCCACTACCCGGCGCCCGATTACTACGAGCAATTGCTGGCGGGCGACGCATGACCGTAGTTCTGCGCGAGCTGTGGGAAAACCTGCGCAATTTCGTGGCCACTGTCGGCGCGGTGGCGTTGTTCTTCGCGCGCGTGCTGGCGCAGGTTCCGCGGGCGCTGTTGCGCTTCCGCCTGGTCGTCGAACAGGTGCACAACGCCGGCGCGCTGTCGCTCGTCATCATCATGACCTGCGGACTGTTCGTCGGCATGGTGCTCGGCGTACTCGGCTACGACGTGTTGCAGCGGTTCGGCTCGGAAGAAGCGCTGGGCACGGCCGCGGCGCTGGGGCTCATCAAGGAGCTCGGACCCGTAGTGACGGCGCTGCTGTTCGCCGGCCGCGCCGGAACGGCACTCGCTTCGGAGCTCGGCCTGATGCGCGCCACCGATCAGCTCACCGCGATGGAAATGATGGCGGTGGATCCGATCCGCCGCGTGGTCGCGCCGCGTTTCATCGGCGGCGTGATCGCGATGCCGCTGCTGACGGTGATCTTCATCGGCGTCGGGCTCTTCGGCGTGCAGTTGGTGGGTGTGCAGCAGCTTGGTGTCGATGCGGCGGCGTTCTGGTCGCAGATGCGCTCGAGCGTGGGCCACGAAGACATCATGGAAGGCGTCATCAAGGGCTCCGCGTTCGGCGTGGCTTGCAGCCTCGTTGCGGTCTACGAGGGTTTCAACGCAACGCCGACCGCCGAGGGTGTCGGGCGTGCGACTACGCGCACCGTCGTGACCTCCGCCGTGCTGACGCTGATATTGGACTACATGCTGACCGTGTTGATGTTGTAACGAGGGCTGTATGCGACCGACAAGCACCGTGGAACTTTCGACCGGCATGTTCGTGCTGCTCGGCTTCGCGGCACTGTTTTTCATGGTGACCCAGATCACCAACCGCGAACTTTCCTCGAGCGGCAAAAGTTATGAGGTGATGGCGCAGTTCGAGAACATCGGGAGCCTCAAGCCCGGCGCGGCCGTGTCGATGGCCGGCGTGACCGTCGGCCGCGTCGAGACCATCAGCTACGACCAGCAGCAGTACAAGGCGGTCGTGCGCATGCGCGTCAACTCGCAATACGACCGCATCCCGAAGGACAGCGACGCGAGCATCATGACCAGCGGTTTGCTGGGCGGGCAGTACGTCGGCATCACGCCCGGCGGCGCCGAGGAATTTCTGAAGCAGGGCGACCGCATCGAGTTCGTGCAGGATGCGTTCGTGCTGGAGAATCTGATCAACCAGCTGGCGGCTACTTTCCTGCGCCGCGACCAGGGCTCCGCTCCCGATGCGAATCAGGGCGGAAACCAGGGCGGCACGCAGCAGAGTCAGCAGCCGGCACAGGAGCCGAAGCGATGAAGCGTTTCATGAACTCGATCCGCGGCTGGATGGCCGCGCCGGTATTGATCCTTGCAGCGTCCCTGACGCTCGCCACGGCGCCCGCGCGCGCCGCTGACGATGCCGGCGCGCAGCTCGGACCGCAGGAGCTCGTGACGAAGGTCGCGCAGGACACGCTGAACGACCTCGATGCGCATCGTTCCGAGTACAAGCAGAATCCGAAGCGCGTGCGTGAGCTCGTCGACAAGAACATGCTGCCGCACTTCGACACTCAGTATGCGGCGCAGCTCGTGCTGGCGAAGTACTGGCGGACCGCGACAGCTGAGCAGCGCAAGCGCTTCGTCGAGGCGTTCTACCAGTCGCTGCTGCAGAACTACGGCGATGCGCTGCTCGAGTTCACTCCCAATCGCCTGAAGATTCTGCCGTTCCAGGGCAAGCCCGACGACAAGGTCGTGACCGTGCGCAGCGAAGTCCGCCGCGACAACGGTCAGCGCGTGCCGGTCAACTACTCGCTGCGCAAGACGGACGATGGCTGGAAGGCGTACGACGTGCAGATCGAAGGCGTGTCGTACGTGAAGTCGTTCCGCACGGACTTCAGCTCCGAGATCCAGCAGAAGGGCCTGGAGCCGGTGATCCAGCGCCTCGAGCAGCAGGTCGCGAGCGGCACCGTGCAGAAGCCGACGGCGCCCGCCGGTCAGCAGAGCGCGCCCGAGAAGAAGTCGTGAGCCGCGCGCGGCTGGAGTCGCTCGGCGAAGGGCGCTTTCGCGTCAGCGGCGTGCTCGACGCGTCGACCGCCGCAGAAGTGCTCGAAGAAAGCGAGTCGCGCTTCACGCAGGCGCCGAAGATCGATGTGGACTTCACCGGCGTCGGCGAGAGCGACAGCGCCGGCCTGGCGCTGCTGATCGAGTGGCTGCGCCGTGCCAAGCAGTCAGGCAAGGAGATTCATTTCGCCAACCTGCCGGCGCAGGTCGAAGCGCTCGCCCGCATCAGCGAAGTGGAAGATCTGATCGGCGCCTCGGCAGCAACCGGACGCCGCGACCCGGCGCCACCGCGCAAGAAGTAAGCCTACTGCGGCTTGGGTTCTTCCGGAGGCGGCGTGTCTTCGGGCGCCGGCTCGTCCGCCGGCTCGTCCTGGAACTCTTCGTCGAGCTGCTCGGGCGGCGGATTGCCGTCGAAGATCGCGTATTCGCGCCGTTGCAGCCACGAGTCGCGGATGAAGGCGTACGGGTCGTACGTCTTCTCCAATGTCGACTCGAGCGGCAACAGCTCCGAGCGCGTATGCACCGCGTCGAGCACGCGCTCGCCCCAGACCGCTTCCCAGGGCACGTCGACGTACGTGATCGGATCGAAGAAGAAGTCGACCATGCGCGAGGGAGCATCGCGCAGCGTCGAGGGACCGAAGAACGGCAGGTTCAGATACGGGCCGGAGCCCACGCCCCACACCGCGAGCGTCTGGCCGAGATCCTCGTCGTTTGCTTCCAGGCCGACTGAGGTGGCGACGTCGAACAGGCCGCCGATGCCGAGGGTGGTGTTGAGCAGGAAACGGCCGGTATCGCGGAATCCCATCTTGGGCTTGCCCTGCAGGAACTGGTTGGCGGCCGTCGCGGGGTATTCGAGGTTGCCGAGGAAGTTGCCGATGCCCACGCGCAGCCAGTGCGGCGTGATCTTGCGATAGCCCTTGGCCACGGGCTTGAGCGCCGCGCGGTCGACGGTGTCGTTGAACTTGTAGACGCCGCGATTGAAGCCTTCCCAGCGGTCGTCGGGAGTGGTGCGGCCGGGCGTGGACGCGCATCCAGCGGCGAGCAACGCAATCAAGACCGCCACGGCGGCGCGCAATGGGCTGAGCATGCGAGCAGGATCTCCGAACCGATGGACTGCGGCGGGTCGGCCGCGGGCCGCATTGTATCAAGACCCGCGGCGGCGATTCTCTTCTGTCTGCGCCGGGCGACGCACGCGCTTGGGCAAGGCTTGCTGCACCTCTTCGAGGCGGGCCTCGAAGCGCGCACGCTGCACATCCGAGATCTTGGGCACAGCCAGCGCCAGCTGCAGCTGGTTGATGGCGAGCGGCAGGTCACCGCTCATCAGGTGGTACTCGGACATGTAGAAGTACGAGTCGGCGACGTCGCCCGCGGCATTCGCAGCCTGCGCCGTCAGCTTTGCTTGCTCGGGCGTCGGCGGCACGACGTTGAACAGGTCGAGCAGGATCTCGTGCGCGCGCTTGGAATCGCCGAGCTGCATCAGCGCTTCCGCGTACCGCACGGTCACGGCGACGTTGCGTGGGAACAGCTCGCGCGCGTGTTGCAGCGTGGCGAGCGATTGCGGGCCCTTGCCCGCAGCCAGTTCGGCCTGCCCGAGCGCAGTGTGGTACTGCACGATCGTCGGGTCCGTGTTGCGCAGGCGCTCGAAAATCGGCACGGCCTTCGCGGCCTGACCGGACATCATCAATGCGAGCGCGCGGCCATACACCTGCGCGGGCGTCGCATCGGGCTCGTTGCCGATGATCGCAGCGTAGTACGCGCGCGGATCTTCGCCGGGTGGCGTCGCAAGCACGCGCAGGCGCTCGCGCGTGATCGCGTAGCTCACGCTGTCGGGCTCGGGCTTCACGTCCAGCTGCGACGCGCGCTCCTTGGTTTCGGCGATACGCGTGCTCGTCACCGGATGCGTGCGCAGCATTTCCGGAATGTTGATCTCGCTGCCGCCGGCGTAGCGGCTCATCGTCTCGAAGAAATCCGGCATGCCCTGCGGATCGAAGCCGGAGCGCGCGAGAATGCCGAGGCCGACGCGATCCGCTTCGGTTTCGTTGTCGCGCGTGAAACTGATCTGTTGCTGGATCGCGAGGCTCTGCGCCGCCGCAACGCCGGCCATCGCCGCGTCACCGCCGCCGCCTGCCGCCGCGCCGACGAGAATCGCCGCGAGCATCGCTGCGGTCGACACCAGGCTCGAACGGCTTTGTGCAGCAAGGCTGCGCGCGATGTGCCGCTGCGTAACGTGCGCGACCTCGTGCGCGATCACGCCCGCGAGCTCGCTCTCATCCTTGGTGTCGAGCAGCAGTCCGCTGTTCACGCCGATGAAGCCGCCGGGCAACGCGAATGCGTTGATCGAGTTGTCCTTGACGATGAAGAAGTTGAAACGCTGCGAGCCGTCGGTCGCCTGGCTCGACAGGCGCTGGCCGATCGAGCGGATGTACTCCGAGACCTCGGGGTCTTCGAGGATCTGATCCTGATCGCGCAGACCGCGCACGATCATGCGGCCGATCTGGTATTCGTCGGCCTGGCTGAGCGTCGCCTGCGCGGGACTGCCGATGTCGGGCAGGTCTTCCGGCTCCGCGAGAGCGCGCGAGCCGGCGCCCAGGGTGAGGGCAGCGCTCAGAAACAGTGTGGCAATTGCTTTCACGAGGGCAGTGTGGTGCGGCGGCTGGACGGTGTAAAGGCGTTGGACCGGGGTGGTCGTCATCGGTTCGATGACGCTCATTCGATGAGACTTTCGTTCAGGTTCGCGCAGCGCTGTCCGAAAAAGCTCTAAGCTCGCCGCGGCAATGGGGAGGACCGTTATGTTCGTACGGAGTTCTCCGGGCGCGGTCGCTGTGCTTGCGCTCATCGCACTCATCCCGGCCGCCGGGGCGCGCGCCCAGCCGACGCAGGTGGTCCTGCTGGGCACGGGCAATCCGCCCGCCGATCCGGACCGCTCGGGCCCGGCAACGGCCATCGTCGTCAACGGTACGCCTTACCTGGTCGACTTCGGCGCCGGCGTCGTGCGGCGCGCGAAATCGGCAGCCGTCGATCGCGGCATCGCCGCGCTCGATCCCGTCAAGCTGCGCGTCGTTTTCCTGACGCACCTGCATTCCGATCACACGGTCGGTTATCCCGATCTGATCCTGACGCCTTGGGTGCTCGGCCGGCGCGTGCCGCTCGAGGTGTACGGACCGAGCGGCATCCGGCACATGACCGAGCACGTGCTGGAGGCCTACAGCGCCGACTTCGAGACGCGCACGAAGGATCGCGCCTTGTTCACCGTCGGCGCTTTCCCCGAGGGACACGCGGTCAACGCGCACGAGATCGAGCCCGGCGTGGTCTACAAGGACGCGAACGTCACCGTCACAGCGTTCGCGACCCGGCACGCGATGGCGAGCTACGGCTATCGGTTCGATACGCCCGATCGCAGCATCGTGATTTCGGGCGACACGAATCCGGCGCAGGCGACGATCGATGCCTGCCGCGGCTGTGACGTACTGATCCACGAAGTGCTGACGCACGAATGGCTGGCGAAGCGGCCGGATTTCCAGGCGTACGCGGCGCAGTTCCACACCACCACGACGCAGCTCACGGAGCTGGCGAAGCAGGCCCGGCCGGGCTTGCTGATTCTCTATCACGCATCGCTATCTTTGCGCCCGGCTGTGGACCCGGACCGCTCGACGCCGGCGACGCTGCTGCACGAGATGTCGCGATATCCCGGGCACGTAGTCGTGGGCCGGGATCTGGACGTGTACTGAAGCGGGAAAGTGGCGGAGAGGGAGGGATTCGAACCCTCGTAGGGACGTAATGCCCTCAACCGATTTCGAATCGGTGCCGTTGTGACCGCTTCGGTACCTCTCCGGGCGGGGGCGGATTCTACACGAAGCCCACAGTCAATGAAGATGGGCGGTGCAGCCGACTGGGGCGGGCCCTGACGCGGCCGGGGCTGGTACTCTCCACCCGTGAAAGCCGCCCTCGCGATCATCGCCACGCTGCTGCTCGGCACCTGCTCGCAGCCTCCGACCGTGCTCGAGCAGATCATGCGGGCCGGCGAGCTGCGCGTCGTGACGCGCAACATGCCGAGCGCCTACTACCTCGGCGCATCCGGTCCGCAGGGGCCGGAATTCGATCTCGCCAGCCGGTTCGCGGCGGAGCTGGGCGTGCGCCTGTTCGTGTATTCCGTACCGAACGTCGCCGATGCGATGCGCGAAGTGGAATCGCATCGCGCGCACATCGCGGCGGCGGGGCTGACGCGCGGCATTCGCCTGCCGGACAACGCGAGCTTCGGTCCGCCGTACCAGCAGGTGCGCGAGCACCTGATCTTTCGCCAGGGCGAGACGCGGCCGCGCACGATCAAACAAGCCAACGAAGGCCACATCGAAGTCGTCGGCGGCAGCGCGCATGCGGCGACGCTGGAGCAGTGGCGCGCGGTGAATCCGAATCTGTCGTGGGTCGAAAACCCGCTCGCGGAAACCGAGGAGCTGCTGTATCGCCTGTCGCGGCGGGAGTTCGACTACACCGTCGCCGACTCCAACGAGTTCGCGATCGGGCGCGCGTTTCACCCCGAGATCCGCATCGCCTTCGACCTCTCGCAGGGCAAGTCGCTGGCGTGGGTCGTCGACACTCGCGACGCGAGTCTGTTGCGACGCGTGACTGCGTTCTATTCATCGCTGCGTGCAGAAGGGCGCCTCGCGCAGATTCTCGACACGTACTACGGCGACAGCGATCGCTTCGATTACATCCAGTCGCGCGTCTTCATGGATCACATCGAGACGCGGCTGCCGCGCTATCGCCACTGGTTCCGTGAAGCCGCTTCGGAAGTCGGCGTCGACTGGCGGTTGCTCGCGGCGGTCGGTTACCAGGAATCGCAGTGGGATCCGACAGCAACCTCGCACACCGGCGTACGCGGCCTGATGATGCTGACCGAAGAGACTGCGCGCGCTCTCAACGTTCCCGACCGGCTGGATCCACGCGGCAGCATCTTCGGCGGCGCGCGCTATTTCGTCTGGCTGCGCAACCAGATTCCCAAGCGCATCCTCGAGCCCGACCGCACCTGGTTCACGCTTGCCGCGTACAACGTCGGTGTCGGTCACCTCGAAGACGCGCGCATCCTGACGCAGCTGCACGGCAAGAATCCGGATTCCTGGAGCGACGTGCGCGAACATCTGCCGCTGCTGACGCAGGCAAAGTGGTACTCGCGCGTGAAGCGCGGCTACGCGCGTGGCTGGGAGCCCGTGCGCTTCGTCGAGAACATCCGCGGTTACATCGACATCCTGGACTGGGTCGCGACCGACACGCGTCCGCCGCCCGTCACGGTGCCGCCCGACACGACTGTCGAGGCGCGACCGCAGGATTCTCCAAGTACCCGGCCGCGGCCGGCGCTAGCATCCTCGCAAACGAAATGAGGAGCGCAGCATGGCTACCGTGCACATCGAAACGTCGATTCGGGCGCCCGCGCAGCAGGTCTGGAAGGCACTGGCCGCGACAGGCGACGCGCATCTCGCGTTCGCGGGCGTGCTGACAGGCTGCCGGCTGGAGCGTGAAGATCTGCGCATCGCGACGTTCGCGAACGGGCAGGTCATCAAGGAGCGGATCATCGACGTCGACGCGCAGCGCATGCGAGTTGCGTATGGCGTGATCGAGAGCCAGTTCGTGCATCACAGCGCGTCGATGCAAGTCATCCCGCGCGGTGACAGCGAGTGTGTGTTCGTGTGGATCGCGGACGTTTTGCCGCACGCAGCCGCTGGGATGATTACACCGCTGATGGAGCAGGGTGCACGCGCACTGCGCAGCGTGATGGAGAAGAAGAGTCAGGCTTCAGCCTGACTCCTTACTTCTTCTTCGGCGCAACTTTCTCGGCGTAGGTGCGCGCCAGTTCTTCCGAGAACAGCGTGGGCAGGCCCTGCTCGCCCCGCTGGTTCAGCACCTGGTAGAACTCGGTGTAGAGATCCCAGTACTTCATCTTGTTGGTCGCGCCGAGCAGCGGACCGCGCTTCAGGCCGCGATCGAACCGCTCCTGCAGCTCGCCGGGCTCGATGCGGTTCATCAGCTCGTCCACGGCCGCCTGGATCGCACCGACCAGCGCGGTCTGGTGCGTGCGGATGTCGGCGAACGATTCGCGGATCGCTTCGATCGGGCCGAGATAGCGGCTGCTGTGCGGATCGAGAAGCTTCAGCACCGCCTCATCGACGCTCGCGGAAAACTTCAGCGGATTGTTCTCGCCGGGCTGGATCGTGGTCTGACTCAGGCGCAGCCGGTTTTTGAGGTCGGTGCGGCCCTTCAGTCCATCCATGAGGCCGAGCACGGACTCGCGCAACATCTGGCCGGCGAGCGTCAGCAGCACGTTCTGCGCGTCGCCCGGCAGGCTCGCCGGATCGATGCCGGCGCCGCGACAGAAAGCTTCCACGCCCGAGGAGGATTCGACGGAGCCGTTCTCCACCCGCTTCGGACGCTCCGCCTCGATCTTCTCGGGTTTCGCCAGCGCGGCGGGCGAGGTGAGCGCCTGCAGCGCCTTGCGGTCGTACGGCCGCGTCTGCATGTGCCAGTCGTCGGCCTTGGCTTCCGCTTTCAGCTCGGGCGGCTTCACTTCCGCCTTGCGTCCATGCGCAACCGTCTTGTGCTCGCCGCTCTCGCCGAGCAATGAAGCGAATGCCGTCTTCGGCGCTTTGGCGGGCGTCGGTGCGGCCGGGATCGGCGCCATCGTCTTCAGGTCGTCGGAATCGAGCGCGAGCGCGCTCTCGAGATCGAGGGGTTCGGCCGACGACAGCGGCGCGCGCTGCGGCGGCGGCATCATCGGTGCCGGCGCGATCGCGGAATCGGTGAGCAGGTCGGTGAGGTCGAGCTCCTCGCCGAGATCGTTGTCAGTCGCTTTCGGATGCGTTCTCACTGCCTTGTTGCGAACGCGCACCGGCGCTGGCACCTGGCCGCTGGCGTCCGCCGAGAAATCGTTGCGCTCGTCGATGCTCACCAGCACTTCGTAGTCGCCGAGGCGCAGCCGGTCGCCGTCCTGCAGCGTATACGACCCCTCCACTGACGCCGGGGTGTCGGAGCCGTTGATGAAGACGCCGTTGGTGCTGGTGTCCTCGAGCATCCACTGGCCGGCGCGGAACTCGACCTTGCAATGGTGGCTGGAGACGTAGCGGTCCGGGTCCGGCAGGATCCAGTCGTTGTCCTGCGCCCGGCCGATCTTGCCGCCGGTCACGCCGAATAGCCGCGAGCTGCGCTTGCCGAGCGCCTTGTAGTGATCGCTGATGACTCGAAGTTTCAGTGCCATGGAGCAAACGCGCGCAAGATCCGCAACTCCACTCAGTACGCCCTGGTCATCAGCCCACCCGATGCCGTCCGCACTGCGTGATTATGGATAATATGGGGCAGCAGACTACCAACCCGCCCCGGAACCAAGATGGCAGCCAGTCACATTTTCAAGGTCGTTTTCGTTAACCAGGGCAAGGTCTACGAGATCTATGCCCGCAAGGTCAGCCACGGCGCGCTGTTCGGTTTCATCGAGGTGGAGGAGCTGGTCTTCGGCGAGCGCTCCGCGGTCGTCGTCGACCCGTCCGAGGAGAAGGTGAAAGCCGAATTCGACGGGGTCAAACGCACGTATTTGCCGCTGCACTCGGTGCTGCGCGTCGACGAGGTGCGACAGCAGGGCGTGAGCAAGGTGAGCGCGCTGGAAGGCTCCAACGTGACGCCGTTTCCGGTGCCGCTGTATACCCCGGGGGACAAGAAGTAACGGCCCGTTTCCGCTATCATTCGCCCCCGTTCACCGCTGGCTCCAAGATGCTGATACTGCCGGGCGCCCCTGCACTCTCCGACTTCCGAAAAACCAGACTCCTCGCCGCGGTTACGGCTCGCGGCCACGCAGTCGACGACCTGAGCGCGCGCTTCGTCCATTTTGTGCAGACGCGTCGCGACCTGACCGCCGACGAACGGCGCATCCTCGCGGCTCTGCTGACTTACGGTCCGCGTACGCCCGACGGCGCGGCCGCCGCGAAATCCGCCGCTCGTCCGATCATCGTCATCCCGCGGCCGGGCACCATCTCGCCCTGGTCGAGCAAGTCCACGGACATCGCGCACGTGTGCGGCCTCGACGCAGTCGAACGCATCGAGCGCGGTATCGCCTACGAGGTGCGCGCTGGCCGCGAGCTCACGCCGGAGCAGTTGCGCGCAATCGCCCCGGCGCTCTACGACCGCATGACCGAAGCCGCGATCTTCTCGTTCGACGATGCGGCGCAGTTGTTCTCGCACGAAGCGCCGCGGCCGTTGCGCACTGTGTCGTTGCTTGCACGCGGCCGGGCTGCGCTCGTCGAAGCGAACGAGAGTCTCGGCCTCGCGCTCTCCGACGACGAGATCGACTATCTGGCCGCGAGCTTCGGCAAGCTGGAGCGCGATCCGAACGACATCGAGCTGATGATGTTCGCGCAGGCGAACTCCGAGCACTGCCGGCACAAGATCTTCAACGCCGACTGGATCATCGATGGCGAGCGCCAGCCGAAGTCGCTGTTCGCGATGATCAAGAACACGTACGTGCGCAACTCGCGCGGCGTCTTGTCTGCGTACCGGGACAACGCGGCGGTGATGGAAGGAGCGAGCGGCGAGCGCTGGTTCGCCGACGTGGACAACCACGTGTACGCGCGCAACGCCGAGCCGATCGACATTCTCATGAAGGTCGAGACGCACAATCATCCGACCGCGATCTCGCCGTTCCCCGGCGCGGCGACCGGCGCGGGCGGGGAGATCCGCGACGAGGGCGCGACCGGCCGCGGCGGCAAGCCGAAGGCGGGTCTCGCGGGCTTTTCCGTTTCGCACCTGCGCATACCGGGCTTCGAGCAGCCCTGGGAGCGCGATTTCGGCCGGCCCGCGCGCATCGCATCGGCGCTCGACATCATGGTCGAAGGCCCGATCGGCGCGGCCGCGTTCAACAACGAGTTCGGGCGCCCGAACATTCTCGGTTACTTCCGCACGTTCGAGACCGAGCTGGAATCCAGCGTGCGCGCCTCGCTGCGCGGTTATCACAAGCCGATCATGATCGCGGGCGGCCTCGGCAACGTGCGCCGCATGCACGTGGAGAAATCGGACGTGCCGCCCGGCGCGAAAGTCATCGTGCTCGGCGGGCCGGCGATGCTGATCGGCCTGGGCGGCGGCGCGGCCTCCTCGGTCGGAAGCGGTGCGAGCGCGGAAGACCTGGACTTCGCTTCGGTTCAGCGCGGCAATCCCGAAATCCAGCGGCGCGCGCAGGAAGTCATCGATCAGTGCTGGGCGCTCGGCGAGGCGAACCCGATCCTGTTGATCCACGACGTCGGCGCCGGCGGCCTGTCGAACGCGATTCCCGAATCGATCGCGCACAGCGATCGCGGTGGGCGCATCGATCTGCGCGCGGTGCCGTCGGACGAGCCGGGCATGTCGCCGCTGGAGATCTGGTGCAACGAGGCGCAGGAGCGCTACGTGCTCGTCGTCGCGCCGGAGCACCTCGAACGCTTCGCGGCGCTATGCGCGCGCGAGCGGTGCCCGTACGCGGTCGTCGGTGACACGACAGACGACGGCTGGCTCAAAGTCACGGACCCGAAGTTCAACAGCGCGCCCGTCGACGTACCGCTCGACGTCATCCTCGGCAAGCCGCCGAAGATGCTGCGCGACGTGCGTCGCGTGCCGGGGCTCAGCGATTCGTTCGATGCCGCGCGCGTCGATGTGACCGAAGCGGCTTACCGGTTGCTGCGGTTTCCTGCAGTGGCAGACAAGACTTTCCTGATCACGATCGGCGACCGCACAGTCGGCGGCATGATCAGCCGCGATCCGATGGTCGGGCCGTGGCAGGTGCCGGTCAGCGACGTCGCAGTCACGATCGGCGACTACACGTCGCACAGCGGCGAAGCAATGGCGATGGGCGAGCGCACGCCGCTCGCACTGCTCGACGCCGCCGCATCGGGTCGCATGGCCGTCGCGGAGTCGGTCACGAACATCGCGGCAGCCGATATCGGCGCGATCTCCGATGTGCGCCTGTCGGCGAACTGGATGGCGGCGTGCGGCGAGCCCGGCGAAGACGCGGATCTGTACGCGACGGTGAAAGCCGTCGGCGAGGAATTCTGTCCGGCGCTCGGCATCACGATTCCGGTCGGCAAGGATTCGCTGTCGATGAAAACCAGCTGGACGCAGCAGGGCCGCGCGCGAAAGATGGTCGCGCCGCTCTCGCTGATCGTCTCGGCATTCGCACCGGTGCGCGACGTTCGTCGCACGCTGACACCGCAACTGCGCACCGATCGCGGCGACACTTCGCTCCTGCTGATCGATCTCGGCGGCGGACGCAACCGTCTCGGTGGCTCGTGCCTCGCGCAGGTGTACGGCAGCCTCGGGCGCGAAGCGCCGGACTGCGACGATCCCGCCCGTCTCGCAGGATTCTTCGCTGCAATCGTCGAGCTGCGCGCGGCCGGCTTCGCGCTCGCTTATCACGACCGGTCTGATGGCGGATTGTTTGCGACCGTCGCCGAAATGGCTTTCGCGGGTCACTGCGGTGTCGAGCTCGAGCTGACCGCGGACTCTGCATCGGTCGCCACAGCGCTCTACAACGAAGAGCTCGGCGCGGTGCTGCAGATCCGCAGCGCTGATGCGCAGGCGGTGCGGCAAGTGCTCGAGCGTCACGGCCTGGCGAGTTTTTCGAGCAGCATCGGCCGGGTCACGAACGCGGACCGTGTGGTCGTCCGTGCGGGCGGCAAAGTCGTGCTGGATGAAGCCCGCACGGCGTTGCGCCGCGCGTGGTCGGAGACGAGCTTCCGCATGGTCGAGCTGCGCGACAACCCCGAGTGCGCGCGCGAGCAGTTCGCGGCTGCAATCGATCCGCACGATCCTGGCCTGAATGTGCACCTGACGTTCGGGTTGCAGGACGACATCGCTGCGCCGTACATCGGCAAGGGCGCGCGGCCGAAAGTCGCGATCCTACGCGAGCAGGGCGTGAACAGTCACGTCGAGATGGCCGCCGCGTTCCATCGCGCCGGCTTCACCGCGTACGACGTGCACATGACCGATCTGTTCGAGCGCCGCCTCGGACTCGAGGAATTCCGCGGACTGGTCATTTGCGGCGGCTTCTCCTACGGCGACGTGCTCGGCGCGGGCGAAGGCTGGGCAAAGTCGATCCTGTTCCACTCGCGGCTGCGCGACGCGTTCAGCGCGTACTTCGCGCGTCCCGACACGTTCGCGCTCGGCGTCTGCAACGGCTGCCAGATGATGTCGGCGCTGCGCGAGATCATTCCGGGCACGCAGCACTGGCCGCGCTTCGTGCGCAACCGCTCGGAGCAGTTCGAGGGACGCCTGAGCCTGGTCGAAGTCGTCGAGTCGCCGTCGCTGTTTTTCGCCGGCATGGCCGGCTCGCGCATGCCGATCGCGGTGGCGCACGGCGAAGGGCTCGCAGAGTTCGCGCAGCCGGGTGCGATCGATGCGCTGGTGCGCGACCAATTGCTGTCGCTGCGTTTCGTGGAGAACGACGGCCGGCCCGCGGAACGATATCCGGCGAATCCGAACGGCTCGCCGCGTGGACTCACCGGCATCACGACGCCCGACGGGCGCGTGACGCTGTTGATGCCGCATCCGGAGCGTGTCTATCGCACCGCGCAGAATTCCTGGCATCCGGATGAGTGGGGCGAGGACAGCCCGTGGATGCGGATATATCGGAATGCGCGGGTGTGGGTGGGCTGAGCGCTACTTCCAGCTCCCAGTCGCCGTCTTCGCCACGTCATTCACCGGCCGCGCCACCAGTCCCGACTGCGTGATCGAAACTTCGTAGCGCGCGCCGTCCGCCATCGGCAGGTACACCGCGCTGCCGTAGACCGCATCGACGAACGGCAGCCACTGCCGGTGATCGATCGACATCGTCCACAGATCGATGCCCGGGTTCTCGCTCAGCGCGTAGACCGTGCGCTCGTCCTTGCGCTCCTGTTCGATCTGGCGATAACGGCCGCTGACGCGCTCCAGCCGATACTGCGCGTCGAGGCCGAGAAGATTCGCCCAGCCTTTCCATTTCAGCACGCGCGCGTCCAGCTGCCACTCGTCACCGGCCAGCATGAACATCTGCAGCTCGCCGCTCGGGACCTGCGCCAGCGTGGCGCGGAAGTGCTGCGGGCTGCGCGCTTCGAAAACTATTTCGGCGACGGGCTGCTCATAGGTCAGCCGGTTGTACGTGTGCAGATTCAGCGAGACGACGAAGAACAGCGCGGCGCCGGCGAGTAGCAGCGCTCCCATCATTCCGCTTCCCGCGGCGGCGACGAAGCGCGCGCGGAACAGCCGCTGGCACGCGAGCGCGAGCAGCAGCAGACCGAACAGAGCGATGAGGAGGACGACTGCGTCCGAAGTCATGTCACAAAACCCGCCAGCTCGCGGCGCTCGATCAACGCAGCCAGCGTCGCGATGTCGCGATCGAGGCGGTGATCGTACGGCCGATACGCCACGTGGTGCCGGATGAGTGCGTGCACGCGCTGCAGAGGTTCAGTCGTCTGCAGCGGCTGCAGCTTATCGATTGCGTGCGCGGCGGCGAGCGCTTCGATTGCCAGCACGTGAGCAGTGTTCGAGCAGATGCGCTGCAGTTTGAAACCGGCCCACGGCGCCATGCTGACGTGATCTTCCTGGCCCGCGGACGTCGTGACGTTGTCGACCGACGCCGGATGCGCGAGCGTGCGGTTCTCCGAAGTCAGCGCAGCCGCCGCCACGTGCGCGATCATGAAGCCGGATTCGAGCCCGGGCTCGGTCGTCAGGAACATGCTGAGCGCCGGGTTGACGCGGCGGTCGAGCAGGTCCGTGCGTCGCTCCGACATGCTGGCGATCTCGGCAACCGCGATCGCGAGGTAGTCACTGAGCATCGCGAGCGGCTCGGCGTGGAAGTTGCCGCCGGAGAGAATGTCCTGGCCGAAGATCAGCGGATTGTCGGTGACACCGTTGATCGCGGCGTCGAGACCATCGCGAGCGTGCGCGAGCGCGGCCTCGACAGCGCCGAGCACCTGCGGCATGCAGCGCACTGCATACGGGTCCTGAACGCGATCGCAATTCTCGTGATCGCTGTGGATGGCGCTCGTCGTGAGCAGCATGCGGAAGCGCCGCGCGACTTCGACCTGGTGCTTCGAGCGGCTCGCCTCGTGAATGCGTCCGTCGAACGGCGCGTAGCTGCCGGCGAGGCCGTCCACGGTCAGCGCGCCGATCACGATCGCGGCATCGAGCAGGGATTCCGCGGCGAACAGCCCTTCGAGCGCCAGCGCGAGACTGAGCTGAGTGCCGTTGATGAGGGCGAGCCCTTCCTTGGCTTCCAGCGCGAGCGGCTCGAGCCCGGCGGCGCGGCACACTTCCGCACCCTCCAGGCGGCGCTCGCCCTGCAGCGCCTCGCCTTCACCGATCAGGCACAACGACAGATGAGCGAGCGGCGCGAGATCGCCCGATGCGCCGACTGAGCCGCGGCTCGGAATCACGGGCAGCACGTCGTTGTTGAGCAGCGCGAGCAATGCATCGACGATGTCGGTGCGCACGCCGGAGATTCCGGCGGCGAGGCTGTTCGCCTTCAGCAGCAGCATGCGACGCACGATCGGCGCCGCGAGCGGCTCGCCGACGCCGCACGCATGACTGCGCACGAGATTGAGTTGCAGCTGCCGCACCTGGTCCGCGGAGATGCGCTTGTTCGCGAACGCACCGAAGCCCGTCGTGATGCCATAGCTGACGCGATCGGTGCGCACGGCTTCGCGCACGACGTCGATGCTGCGTTCCATGCGCCGGCGCGCCTGATCGCTTACCGAGACGGTGCCGCGCGCGCTTTCGAAGCGCCGCAGCACATCGAGTGAGAGCGAATCGCCGTCGATGATCAGGCCGGTGGCGGTCATGAGCTACGCCTCCAGTTTCTTGTAGCGGATGCGGTGCGGACTGTCGGCGTCGTCACCCTTGCGCCGCTTCAGGTCCTCGACGTATTCGGCGTGGTTGCCCTCGAACCAGACGACTTCCGAATTGCCTTCGAACGCGAGGATGTGAGTCGCGATGCGGTCGAGGAACCAGCGATCGTGCGAGATGACCACGGCGCAGCCCGGGAAGCTCAGCAGCGCCTCTTCCAGCGCGCGCAGCGTTTCGACGTCGAGGTCGTTGGTGGGCTCGTCGAGCAGGATGACGTTGCCGCCGCTCTTCAGCACCTTCGCGAGGTGCACGCGATTGCGCTCGCCGCCGGACAGCTCGCCGATCATCTGCTGCTGCTGCGTGCCGCGGAAGTTGAAGCGGCCGACGTAACTGCGCGAGGATGTCTCGTAGTTGCCAACGCGGATGATCTCGAGCCCGCCCGAGAGCTCCTGCCACACGGTGTTCGCATCGTTGAGCGACTGGCGCGATTGATCGACGTACGCGAGTTGCACCGAGGGTCCGACGCGGATCTCGCCGCTGTCGGGGCTCTCCTGTCCGGTGATCATGCGGAACAGCGTGGTCTTGCCGGCGCCGTTCGGGCCGATGACGCCGACGATGCCGCCGGCCGGCAGGTTGAAGCTGAGGTTGTCGAACAGCAGCCGGTCGCCGAAGGCCTTCTTCAAGCCTTTGCCTTCGATCACCAGTTCGCCCAGACGCGGGCCGGGCGGAATGTAGATTTCGTTGGTCTCGTTGCGCTTCTGGAATTCCTGCGAAGCGAGCTCCTCGTAGCGTTGCACGCGCGCCTTGCTCTTGGCTTGCCGCGCCTTGGGATTCGCGCGCACCCACTCGAGCTCGCGCTGCAGCGTCTTGCGCAGGCCTTCCTGCTGCTTCTCCTCGATGGCGAGCCGTTGCTCTTTCTGCTCCAGCCACGAGGAGTAGTTGCCCTGCCACGGAATGCCGTGGCCGCGGTCGAGCTCGAGGATCCAGCCGGCGACGTTGTCGAGGAAGTAACGGTCGTGCGTCACGGCGATCACGGTGCCGGGATAGCTTTCGAGGAAGCGCTCCAGCCACGCGACCGATTCGGCGTCGAGATGGTTGGTGGGCTCGTCGAGCAGCAGCATGTCGGGTTGCGACAGCAGCAGGCGGCATAGCGCCACGCGGCGGCGCTCGCCGCCGGAAATCTTGGTGACGTCCGCGTCCCAGGGCGGCAGGCGCAGCGCGTCTGCCGCGACTTCGAGCTTGCGCTCCAGCTCCCAGCCGCCCTTGGCGTCGATCGCGTCCTGCAGCTTGGCCTGCTCTTCGAGCAGCTTGTTCATCTGCTCCTCGCCGAGGTCCGGATCGGCGAACTTGTCGCTGACGGCGTTGAAGCGGTCGATCAGCGACTGGATTTCACCGACGCCTTCGACCACGTTGCCGCGCACGTCCTTCTGCGCGTCGAGCTGCGGCTCCTGCGACAGCAGGCCGATCTTGATGCCCGGCTGCGGCCGCGCCTCGCCTTCGATTTCCGGGTCCGTGCCCGCCATGATGCGCAGAAGCGTCGACTTGCCGGAGCCGTTCAGGCCGAGCACGCCGATCTTCGCGCCAGGGAAAAAAGACAGGGAAATGTCCCGCAGGATGATCCGCTTCGGCGGCACCACCTTCGAGACGCGGTTCATGGTGTAGATGAATTGAGCCATGGCTTGGAACGAAAGGCGCACGGGTGGCAGAGGGGGCGCGAATCATAGCAGCCAGCGTGCTAGTCTCGGCACGGGGGAGGGGGCACAGCAGCGAGAGGCCCGCCGTGACGGAATCGGACTGCAATGTGCTCCTGGTGGCGGGCGATGAGATCGCGCGCTACGGTTTCGGCGACGGTCATCCATTCGGGCCGGACCGCCACGAAGCGTTCATGCGCGAGCTGCATCAGTGCGGCCTCGACGGGCGCGTCCAGCGCGGCTGCGCCCGCGGCGCTTCCCGCGAAGAGCTCGAATGGTTTCACACGCCTGCTTATGTCGAGCTGGTGCGCGAGCGCTCGGCGAGCGGCTTCGGCTATCTCGATGCCGGCGACACGCCGGCCTGGCGCGGCGTCTATGAAGCCGCGAGCAACGTCGTCGGTGCGACGCTGAATGCAGTCGACGCCGTGATGGCAGGCCGCGTACGCCGCGCGTTCATTCCCATCGCAGGTCTCCACCACGCTTCACGCGGGCACGCGGCCGGCTTCTGCGTCTTCAACGATTGCGGCGTGGCGATCGAAATGCTCCGGCGGCGGCACGGCCTGAAGCGCGTCGCGTACGTCGACATCGATGCGCATCACGGCGACGGCGTCTTCTACGCGTTCGAGGACGATCCCGACCTGCTGTTCGCGGACCTGCACGAGGACGGCCGCTTTCTCTATCCCGGCACCGGCATGGCCGCGGAAACCGGCGTCGGACCCGCCCTCGGCACGAAGCTGAACCTGCCATTGCCGCCGGGCGCGGGCGACGAGCATTACCACGCGGCCTGGCTGAAGGTCGAAGATTACCTGCGCGCCGGGCGCCCGGACTTCATCCTGTTTCAATGCGGTGCGGACAGTCTCGAAGGCGACCCCATCACGCACCTGCGCTTCAGCGAGGACGCGCACGCGCACGCCGCAGCGCGGCTGTGCGCAATCGCCGACGAGCTCGGCCACGGTCGCGTGGTCGGCATGGGGGGCGGCGGTTACAACCGCCGCAACATCGCCCGGGCCTGGACGCGGGTGGTCGAGGCGTTCGTCGAGGGCAGCGGATAGCCCCTTCTTTCCGTACAATCGGCCTCCCCAACTCGAGGCTGACCATGTTCCCCGCCACCATGACGATTTCCGGGTTCGATCCCGAGCTGCAGGCTGCGCTCGACGCCGAGCAGCGCCGCCAGGAAGACCACATCGAGCTGATCGCGTCCGAGAACTACGCCAGTCCGCGCGTGCTCGAAGCGCAGGGCACGGTGCTGACGAACAAGTACGCCGAGGGCTACCCGGGGAAGCGTTACTACGGCGGCTGCGAATATGTCGACATTGCCGAGCAGCTGGCGATCGATCGCGCGAAGAAACTGTTCGGAGCGGCCTACGCGAACGTGCAGCCGCATTCGGGCTCGCAGGCCAATGCCGCGGCCTTCCTGGCCCTGGTCAATCCCGGCGACCCGATCCTCGGCATGAGCTTGGATCACGGCGGCCACCTGACGCACGGCGCCAAGGTGAATTTCTCCGGCAAGCTGTTCAAGGCGACGCAGTACGGGCTCGACCCGAACACTGGCGAGATCGACTACGTGCGCGTCGAGCAGCTCGCGCAGGAGCACCGGCCGCGCATGATCATCGCCGGCTTCTCCGCTTACTCGCGCGTCGTCGACTGGGAGCGCTTCCGGCGCATCGCCGACTCGGTCGGCGCTTACTTCGTCGTCGACATGGCGCACGTCGCCGGCCTGGTCGCTGCGGGCATCTATCCGAACCCGGTGCCGCACGCCGACGTGGTCACGACCACCACGCACAAGACGCTGCGCGGTCCGCGCGGCGGCCTGATCCTCGCGCGGCCGAACGAGGAGATTCACAAGAAGCTCAACTCGCTGGTGTTCCCGGGCACGCAGGGCGGACCGCTGATGCACGTCATCGCGGCGAAAGCCGTCGCGCTGCTCGAAGCGCTGCAGCCCGAGTTCGTCGCCTACCAGAAGCAGGTGCTCGCGAATGCGCGCGCGATGGCCGGCGGCCTGATGAAGCGCGGCTACAAGATCGTGTCCGGCGGCACGGACAACCACCTGTTCCTGGTCGACCTGATCGGCCGGGACATCACCGGTAAAGACGCCGACGCGGCGCTCGGCCGCGCGCACATCACCGTGAACAAGAACGCGGTGCCGAATGATCCGCGGACGCCGTTCGTCACCAGCGGCCTGCGCATCGGCACGCCCGCCGCCACCACGCGCGGCTTCAAAGAGACCGAAGTGCTGGAGCTCGCCGGCTGGATCGCCGACGTGCTCGATGAGAACCTCAGCGACGCCGTCGTCGCGAAAGTGCGGGGGAAAGTGACCGAGATCTGCCGGAGGTTCCCGGTCTACGCGAACTAGATGCATTGTCCGTTCTGCAATCACGAAGAGACGAAAGTCATCGACTCGCGACTGGCCGGCGAAGGGCAGCAGATCCGCCGCCGCCGCGAGTGCCTGCACTGCGGCGAGCGCTTCACGACTTTCGAGACTGCGGAGCTGGTGATGCCGCGCATCGTCAAGAACGACGAGAGCCGCGAGCCGTTCGACGAAAGCAAATTGCGTAACAGCATGCTCAAGGCGCTGGAGAAGCGCCCCGTGTCGAGCGAGGCGCTCGACGCCGCGGTCGTGCACATCTGTCACAAGCTGCGCGCGCTCGGCGAGCGCGAAGTGAATTCGCGGCTGGTCGGCGAGCTCGCGATGGAAGAGCTGCACAACCTCGACGAGGTCGCATACGTGCGGTTCGCGTCCGTGTATCGCAGCTTCCAGGACGTCGATGCGTTCCGCGAGGAGATCGAGCGCATGCGCAGCCGCCGCGGCAAGACGGACGAAAGCCAGCTGGCGTTGTGGACCGGCCAGGAAAGCGGCAAGAAGCGATGAGCGCCGAGCTCGAGCTGCGGATGATGCGCCGGGCGATCGAGCTCGCGCTGCGAGGTCGCTACAGCAATCATCCGAATCCGCGCGTCGGCTGCGTCGTCGCGCACGGCGAGCAGATCGTCGGTGAGGGCTGGCACGCGAAGTCGGGCGAAGCGCACGCGGAAGTGCGAGCCCTCGCAGCGGCTGGCGACAAGGCGCGCGGCGCGACTGCCTATGTCACGCTCGAGCCGCATTGCTATCACGGTCGCACGCCGCCGTGCACCGATGCGCTGATTCGCGCCGGCGTGCAACGTGTCGTGTGCGGCACGCTGGATCCCAATCCCAAAGTCAGCGGGGCGGGCCTCGAGCAGCTCGCCGCGAGCGGCATCGCAGTCGAGACCGGCGTGCTCGAAGCCGAAGTGCGCGAGCTCAACCTCGGGTTCGGGAAGCGCATGACGACCGGCCTGCCGCGCGTGACCGTCAAGATCGCGATGAGCCTCGACGGCCGGGTCGCGCTGGCGAATGGCGTCAGCCAGTGGATCACCGGCGAACCCGCGCGAGCGGACGTCCAGCATCTGCGTGCCGCCGCGAGCGCGGTGCTCACTGGCATCGAGACGGTGATCGCGGACGATCCGCAGCTCAACGTGCGCGATCCGGCGATCGAGTTGCTCGGCCGGCAACCGCTGCGCGTGGTGCTCGATACGCGCCTGCGGATTGCGCCTGCAGCGCGAATCTTCAGCGTGCCTGGCCAGACCCTCGTTTTCACGGCCGCTGAGCAGATGGCGAAGGCGGGCGCGATCCAGCGGGCGGGGGCGGAGGTCATCGCCACTGCATTGGATACCGACGGCCGCGTCGATCTGCAGAACGTGCTCGCGGAGCTGGGCCGGCGCGAGTGCAACGACGTGCTGGTCGAGGCCGGCCCGACGCTCGCGGGGCGGTTTCTGCAGCTCGGTCTCGCCGACGAGCTGATCGTTTATGTCGCGCCGATCGTCCTCGGGCCCGAAGCGCGGGCGATGGCACTGTTGCCGCCTCTGGAGCGGATCGAAGATGTCCTGCGCTACACCGTGCACGGGATGCAGCGCGCCGGCCAGGATGTCAAACTGACGCTCCGACCTGTGTAGTCCTCATGTTCACCGGAATCGTTCAAGCCATCGGCGAAGTGCGCGCGATCACCCCGCGCGACGGCGACGTTGAATTGCTGATCGCCACCGCCAACCTCGGCCTGGAAGGCGTCGCGATCGGCGACAGCATCAGCGTGAGCGGTTGCTGTCTGACAGTCACTCGCCTCACCACCGATTCTTTCGCAGCGGATGCATCGCTCGAAACCCTGCAGGTGACGACCCTCGGCAGCTGGCGTCCGGGTCAGCGCGTGAACCTGGAGAAAGCTCTGCGCGCTGGCGACCCGCTCGGCGGCCACTATGTCAGCGGGCATGTCGACGGCATAGCCGCGGTCGTGGGCTCGACGAGCGATGCGCGCTCGCTGCGCGTCGAGTTCGAGGTGCCCGCGGCGCTGGCTCGATACATTGCGCGCAAGGGGTCGGTGTGCATCGACGGCGTCAGCCTGACGGTCAACGACGTGGCGCAGCGGCGCTTCGGCGTCAACCTGATTCCGCACACGCTGGAAGTGACGACGCTCGGCGCCTGCCGGCCGGGCACGCAAGCGAACCTGGAAGTCGATATCATCGCGCGCTACCTGGAACGCATGACGCGCGAAGCCGGAGACGACGCATGAAGCCGATCCCGCTGAAACCCCATCCGCTCAAGCTCAATACCATCGAAGAGCTGCTCGAGGACATGCGCGCCGGCAAGATGGTCGTGCTCATGGACGACGAGGATCGCGAGAACGAAGGCGACCTGATCATCGCTGCCGAGCACGTGCGCGCCGAAGACATCAACTTCATGGCGCACTACGGGCGCGGCCTCATCTGCCTGACTCTGACGCGCGAGCGTTGCCGGCAGTTGCGCCTGCCGCTGATGGTGAGCGATACGAACGCCGATCACCGCACCAACTTCACGGTGTCGATCGAGGCTGCCGAAGGCGTGACGACCGGCATCTCCGCGCACGATCGCGCGCACACGATTCGCACGGCGGTGCGCCGCGAGGCGCGCGCCGAAGACCTGCGTCAACCGGGTCACATCTTTCCGCTGATGGCACAGCCCGGCGGCGTGCTGACACGCGCGGGTCACACGGAGGCCGGTTGCGATCTGACGCGGCTCGCGGGACTCGAGCCGGCCGCTGCGATCGTCGAGATCCTCAATGACGACGGCACGATGGCGCGCCGTCCGGACCTGGAGAAGTTCGCGCAGCGGCACAAGCTCAAGATGGGCACGATCGCCGACCTGATCCGCTACCGCCTGGAGAAGGAGCGCTCGGTGGAGCGCATCGCCGAGCGGACGATCGCGACGGAGTTCGGCGCCTTCCGCATGTTCTGCTACGAGGACCACGTCAACCGTACGGTGCATCTCGCGTTGGTGGCAGGCGAGCTGGAAGACAAGCGCGTGCCGCTGGTGCGCGTGCATTTGAAAGACACGCTCGGCGACGTCGTCGGCATCCGCGATCGCGCTCTGGGCTGGCCGCTGCGCGCGGCGATGCAGCGGATCGCGCAGGAAGGACACGGCGTGATCGTGATCCTGCGTCCGGACGAGACGCCGCGGGACCTGATGGATGCCGTGCACAGTATCGGCCTCGATAGTGCAGCGCCGCCGGCGGAGGCTGGCGCCAAGGTGTTGCGCACGTACGGTATCGGCGCGCAGATTCTGCGCGACCTCGGCGTGACGAGAATGCGAGTGCTGTCGGCGCCCAAGCAGATGCATGGCCTGTCGGGCTTCGACCTGGAAGTGGTGGAGTATGTCGATGGATAACGTCAAGACCGTCGAGGGCGACCTGCAGTGCCGGGAGCTGCGCTTCGCGATCCTCGCGGCGCGCTTCAACGACTTCATCGTCGATCAGCTGATCCGCGGCGCGGTCGACGCGCTCAAGCGTCACGGCGCATCGGAAAAACAGATCGAGATCGTGCGCGCGCCCGGCGCCTTCGACATGCCGCTGGTCGCGCGCAAGCTCGCGCAGAGCAGGAAGTACGACGCCATCGTCGCGCTCGGTGCGGTCATCAAGGGTGCGACGGCGCACTTCGACTACGTGGCGGGCGAATGCGCTGGCGGACTCGCGCGAGTCTCCACGGAAACCGGCGTGCCGATTGCATTCGGTGTGCTGACGACTGACACCATCGAGCAAGCGATCGAGCGCGCCGGCACCAAAGCCGGCAACAAAGGCGCGGATGCGGCCGTGACTGCGATCGAGCTGGCGAATCTGTTGCGCAGGATCGAAAGCTGAGCGCACTGCCGATCATGAGCTCTACCGGAAAATCCGCAGTCAAGGGAGCCCGCGGCACGCGTGCGCGCTCCATCGCGCGCAAGCTGGCCATGCAGGCGCTCTATCAATGGCAGCTCACGCAGCAGTCGGCCGCCGAGATCGGCAAGCAGTTCCTCGAAAGCGAGGATTCGGCCGGAGTCGATCGCGAGCACTTCGAAGAGCTGATCGGCAGGTGCATCGCGCAGCACGCCGAGCTCGAGGCCGCGCTGGCGCCGTTCCTCGACCGGCCGCTCGATCAGCTCGATCCGGTCGAGACCGCGATCCTGATGATCGGCATGTACGAGCTGCAACAGCGCGTCGACATTCCGTATCGCGTGGTCATCAACGAGGCGGTGGACCTGTGCAAGCGCTTCGGTGCGACAGACGCGCACAAATACGTCAACGCGGTACTGGACCGCGCGGCGCGCGAGCTGCGCGCGGCGGAGAGGGGTTAGAAGAAGACTGGACGGGAAGAAGACTGGACGGGATTAACGGGATTAACGGGATTAACGGGATTAGAGGAGCCGGACGAAGTCGAGGGCTGGCATGTAGTCTCTGGAATCCCGCTAATCCCGTTAATCCCGTCCATTCTTCCTCTTCTTCGTCTTCATCGGTATTTCGAACGCCATGAGTCTCGGCGAATTCGACATCATCGCCCGCTATTTCGCGAGCCACGATCATCGCTCCGATGTGCTGCTCGGCGTAGGCGACGATGCTGCCGTGCTCGAAACTCGCGCCGACCGCCGGCTGGTCGTGGCGGTGGATACCATCGTGGAGGGCGTGCACTTTCCGCGCAACATCGATGCGAGCGCAGTCGGCTACCGTGCACTCGCTGTGAATCTCAGCGACATCGCCGCGATGGGCGCAGAGCCTTCATGGATGACGCTGTCGCTGTCGCTGCCCGAAGCGAGCGAGCCGTGGATCGCGGGCTTCGCGTCGGGACTCCTCGAGCTGGCCGAGCAATACGACGTCGCGCTGGTCGGTGGCGATACGGTGCGCGGTCCGCTCGTCGTTACGGTGCAGATCGCCGGCTGGGTCGAGCAGGATCGCTGGCTGACGCGCTCGGGAGCACGCCCCGGCGATCTCGTGATGGTGTCCGGCATTCCGGGTGAGGCTGCGGCCGGTCTCCACGTGCTTCAACAACACATGCCTTTGGATGAGACCACCGCGCAGTTGCAGTGGCGTTTCCTGCGTCCGCGGCCGCGCATCGCACTGGGCCGTCAGTTGCGCACGATGGCGACGGCAGCGATGGATGTATCCGACGGCCTGCTCGTCGATCTGCAAAAGGTGTGTGCGGCGAGTCATTGCGGTGCGCTGCTCAGCATCGATGCGCTGCCGCAATCTCCGGCCATGCAGGAGCTGTTCGACGCCGAGACCGTGATCGATTACTCGCTCGCGGGCGGCGATGACTACGAGCTGCTGTTCACGTTGCCGTCCGACAAGCTGCCGGAGCTGCTCGCGCAACGCGATCCCGCGGTCCCGCTCGCCAGCATCGGCGTGATCGTCGAAGGCAGCGGCGTGCAATGCGAGCGTAACGGCGCCGCGTTCGTGCCGAAGCGCAGCGGCTACGATCACTTCGTCGTCGGCGAGTCGCCATGAGCAGGAAGGACGTGGGCCGCATCGATCCCGCGCTGCTGCGCAACCCGATCCATTTGCTGGCGTTCGGCTTCGGCTCGGGCCTCGCGCCGCGCGCGCCCGGCACTTTCGGGACGCTGGTCGCGGTGCCGATCGTGCTGGGCGTGATGCAATTCGGTTTCGCGGCGCACCTGGCGTTCGCGATCGCCGCGACGGCAGCGGGCATCTGGCTGTGCGGGGAGAGCGCGCGCCGTCTCGGCGTGCACGATCACCCGGGGATCGTCTGGGACGAGATCACGGGATATACCGTGACGATGTTGGCAGCTCCGCCCGATTGGCAGTGGCTGGCCGGCGGATTCGTGCTGTTCCGGCTGTTCGACATCTGGAAGCCCTGGCCGATCCGGGAGGCCGATCACAGTCTGTCCGGCGGGCTGGGAATTATGCTGGATGACATCATTGCAGGCGTTTTCGCAGGAGCGATCCTGCTCGCCATACGGCTCCTGACCTGATGACAGCCAACAACGTAAATGCATCGAGCGGTCTGGCGAAGCGCGACCCCCGTAATCCGGAGAAGGTCGGCAAATACGTCATCGTGAAAGAGGTCGGGCGCGGCTCGACCGGCGTCGTCTATCTTTCCAACGATCCGTACTACCGCCGCGACGTCGCGATCAAGGTCTACAACATCGAGTCGCACGACGAGGACCGCGCGAAGGTCACGCGCAAGATGTTCCTGTCGGAAGCGCACATGGTCGGCATGCTGCAGCATCCGAACATCCTGCCGATCTTCGACGCGGGCGAAGAAGACGGCCGCTACTACATCGTCACCGAGCACGTGCACGGCGCGCGCACGCTGTCCGCTTACTGCAAGCCGGACAACCTGCTGCCCGTCGACGACGTGGTCGAGATCATCTACAAGTGCGCCAAGGCGCTGCACTACGCGCACAGCCGCGGCGTCATCCACCGCGACATCAAGCCGTCGAACATCATGCTCACGCAGGCCAACGACGTGCGCATCATCGACTTCGGCATCGCGCTGGTCGCCGACTCCGACATCTCGCGCATCGAAGGCATCGCCGGCAGTCCCTCGTACATGTCGCCGGAGCAGGTGCAGTCGCTGGAGATCACCAACCGTTCCGACCTGTATTCGCTCGGCGCGGTCATGTACGAGATGCTCACGGGGTTCCGCCCGTTCCGTGGCGGCAACCTGTCCAAGCTCCTGCACCAGATCGTCTACGCGACCGCGCAGCCGATCCACACGCTGCGCAAGGACATTCCGGAGGTCCTCGAGAACGCGCTGATGAAGGCGCTGCAGAAGGAGCCCGCGAAGCGCTACCGCAACGGCCTGGAGCTGGCGGGCGACCTGACGCGCGTGCACCAGACGCTGCGCGAGGGCCTGTCGAAGGTCGACAGCCAGGAGCGCTTCTCGATCCTGCGCACGCTGAAGTTCTTCCACGACTTCTCGCAGTCGGAAATCCTCGAAGTGCTGCGCGCCAGCACCTGGCAGGACTACGAGAAGGAAGAAGAGATCGTCAAGGAAGGCGAGATGGACGACCGCTTCTACGTGATCGTCTCCGGCAGCGTCGGCGTGATGCGCAACGGGCGCGCCGTCGGTCAGCTGGACGCGGGCGACTGCTTCGGCGAGACCAGCTACGTGCGCGGCGCGAAGCGGCTCGCGACGATCAAGGCGCTCGCGCCGGTCACGTTGATGAAGGTGAGCTCCACGCTGCTGGAGCAATCCTCTGCGGCCTGCCAGCTGCGCTTCAACAAAGTGTTCCTGCGCAGCCTGATCAGTCGTCTGCAGAGCCCGAACTGACGAGCTGCACCAGCTGGCTCAAAGCCAGCACGGTGATTTCCCCGCGTCCGACCGCTGCTGTCGTCATTTCTGCCAGTTCCGGCAGGTTCGAAGCGATGATTTCCATGCGTTCGATACGCTGCGCTCCAGCGCCCAGCACGATGCGCACGACGCGATGCGGCCGCTGGCCGTTCTGAATCCCGAGCAGGCCACCATCGACGGCATAGAGCCCGTCGATGCTGCCCGCGAAAGCGCCCTCGGGCGCTTCGATGGGCGCAATGCGCGCGTCCTGGAGATCGATCGTCCACAAGCCGCGCAGGTCGGCTACCACGAGTCGTCGGGCCGCAGCGAGCCAGGTCAGGCCATTCGGATAGCCGAAGGTTCCAGGCGCCACGAGCGTTCGCCATTTGCCATTCGCAGTCAGCTGCAGCACCGCGCCGCGCTCCGAATCCGAAACGGCCACCGAGCCGTCCGGGAGCAGTGCGATGTCATTGCACAGCGAGCGAGCATCGGGGAACGCGAAGCGCTGGACGCCGCTCGGCTGCAGCGAGATGCGCAGGAGCTGCGAGTGCGGCTCGCGCTCGTTCGGTCCCGTCGAGCAAGCCCACACGATCTTGCGTCCCGCATCGTTACGAACGCCCAGTATCCGGCGCGACGGCTGCGTCTCATGCCACAGCACGCTGGTCTTGCCCGAGGCATCGATGCGATGCAGATGACCGGTGGTCATCGAGCCGGCGATCCAGCCGCCCTCGAAGCTGTCGATCCCCTCGCCGTTCAGATCGATGTCGGTGCGAATCAGCCGCGCGATTTTTCCGGAAGGCTGGCCGTTGCGGGTCGTGGCTTCGCGCAACGCAGCCGTTTCCGCGCCAGGCGGCAATGAAGCGAAAGTGGCGCGTTCCCAGAACGCATAGTGATAGCCGTGGTCCGCAAGCCAGCGCAGGTCGGCGAGCGCGGGAGCCGTGCTGCCGGACATGGCGAGCGCTTCGGCGCGCAGAAAGCGCAGCGGCGGGTTCGTCGGCGCCCACTCTGCCAGTTGTCCCGTCGCTTGCAGGAATCGCTGTGCGTCGCCTTGCTGGCGCGCCGCCAGCGCCTGGTCGTAGAGCGTCATCGGGTCGGCGAGAGTCGCGGCGGCGCCGAGGATCAGGAGTTGCGTGATCATCGTGAGCACCACTCAGCGAAGGCCGTCGCCGCGCCGTCCTCGAAGCTGCGGAACCGCGGGGACCAGTTGAGCGCGCGAGCGTCGTTGCAATCGAGCGCGACATCGCGCTGCATAACCTCGACCGTGTGTTGCTCGTGCACGCTGGTCACCAATCCCGCGTCTGCCGGCAATGCAGGAGCGCCAGTCACGGCGGCAGCCCGCTCGAGCGTGCGGCGCACGCTGAGCGGTTGCCCGTCGACGCCATGGAACACGCCGACCGCCTTCGTCTCGACGAGCTTCGCGTACAGGGCAGCAAGGTCATCGAGATAGATCAGCGACCAGCGATTGTTCGCGGCGTCGCGCAGATAGGGCAGGTGAGCGTTGTACTGCGCGACTGCAAACAGGCTCGCAATCGTTCCGCCACCGCAACCGCCGTAGACCATGCCGACGCGAATGGCCGCGGCCGACGGTGCGCAAGCCAGCATCTGCTCCACATCGATCCGCGGTCGATAGGCGTTCGACGTGTAGATCAACCGTCGAGTGCGCAACAGCGCGCGCGTAGCTTGCCTGTCCAGGTCGAGGTTCTCCGCTCCATCGCTGGAGTACTCGAATGCAGTGTGCACGACCGCATCCGCCCGTTCGGTCGCATCGCAGTAGGTTTCGGCGCGTGCGAGGTTGCCGGGCACGGGGCAGATGCCAGTGGCCCGCAGGCGGTTCTCGCTGCTGGCGCTCCTCGCGAGCGCTGCAACCACATGGCCGCGCGCCTGCAAGCGGGCCGCGACGGCAGCGCCGACATAGCCAGTCGCACTGGTGAGGAATACATGCATGCGATGCTTGCCACGGAGTGCAGTTGCTTGGCAGTGTAGGGACATGCAAGCGGCGCGACTGTCGAAATCTTCTGCCTGGGAACCGGGCTATCGTGTTGCGTGGCGCTACGCCGACGATCGTTTTGCCGTCGCCGACTGGTGCTGCAATGGAACGAAATCGGGCCCGCCGCCGTCGGCGGACGAATTCACGCGCCATTTCGAGATCAACCTGCATCGCCGCGGCTGGCACGTTCGCTCGGTTGCGCGGCATCGCTACTTCATCGATCCGTTGCATCACAGCCTGTGGCCCGCGGACTCCGGCTTCAGGCTCTCGCACAACACGGCGCATCCGCAAGCCGCGACCTTGCTGTTCGTGACGCATGCTCTGATCGACGAAACGCTCACAGCAATCGATGGCGTCGGGAGCTCCGCGCTGCGGCGGCTCCGGACATCGCCGGCACATTGGCGGTCCAGCGAAGTCACTGCGTGTCACGCGCGATTGATCGCAACGCGGCCGGACGAGCGGCTGGCTGTCGAAGAAAATTCGCTCGCTCTGATCCGGCGCGTCGTCGCGGAAGCAGCCGGCGCGAGCAAGGATCGCTTGGATTCGCCTTCGGCGCGTCGTGTGGCGGCGATCGAAACGGCGCGCTCGTACATCCTGAGCAGCTATCGCGAGCAGTTGTCACTGTCGTCGATTGCTGCCGCATGCGGCATGGCGCCGTCGACGCTCTGCGAGAGTTTTCCGCAGGTGGTGGGCGTGCCGGTGTGGCGCTACGTGCAACGCTTGCGTCTGCAGGACGCGGCGCTGGCGTTAGCGGAGGGAGTGGAAGACTTGAGCCGCCTGGCGCTCGATCTGGGCTTCAGCTCGCACAGCCATTTCGCCCAGGCGTTCCGTGCGGAGTTCGGCCACACGCCGTCCCGATTTCGTGCGGGTCAGGCCCTAGCCTGACTCTTTGTCTTTTTCGATCAGCGCGTACGCCGAGTGATTGTGGATCGACTCGAAGTTCTCGGCTTCGACTACGTAAGCGCGCACGCGCTCTTCCTTGTTCAGCCGGACCGCGACGTCGCGCACGATGTCCTCGACGAACTTCGGGTTGTCGTAAGCGTGCTCGGTCACGTATTTCTCGTCGGCGCGCTTGAGGATGCCGTACACCTCGCACGAGGCTTCCGACTCGGCGATGTCGATCAGCTCTTCGAGCCACATGTGGCCGTCGACCCGCGCCTTGATCGTGATGTGCGAGCGCTGGTTGTGCGCGCCGTACTTCGAGATGCTCTTCGAGCACGGGCACAGGCTCGTGGCGGCGACGACGACCTTCAGCCACAGCTCCGGCTTGCCGTCGTGCAGCTCGCCGATCAGTGACGCCTGGTAGTTCATCAGGCTTTCGACGCCCGAGGCCGGCGCCTTCTTCATGACGAAGTAGGGGAAGTCCATCTCGATGTGGCCGCTGCGCGCATCGAGCTTCTCGGTCATCTCCACCAGGATGTCGCGGAACGACTCGACCGAGATCTCGCGCTCGTTCCGGTGCAGCACCTCGACGAACCGCGACATGTGCGTGCCCTTGAAGTCATGGGGCAGGGCGACGTACATGTTGAAGTTCGCGATCGTGTGCTGCTCGCCGCTCGAGCGGTCCTTGACGCGCACCGGGTGGAAGACGTCCTTGATGCCGACCTTGTTGATCGGGATCCGGCGGGAATCGGCCCGGCCCTGCACGTCCTCGATGGAGTCCTCGGGGGGCACTGCGCTGGAAGGAAGAGTCGCCATAGTCTCGATGTGCGGAATAGCCGTGCAGAACAGCTGCTAGTGGGGCCGGGCCAGTATAAAACAAGCCCCGCCGCTGACTAGCCGCCGACTGCCATCCGCTTTCCTGCCTGCCACCAGCGCGTGATGGCAGCTTCGATGGAAGCGCGGTCGAGGCCGGCCGCCGCCAGGCAATCCTCGCGCGAGCCGTGCTCGATGAACCGGTCGGGAATGCCGAGGTTCAGCGTCGGCGTGCCATGGCCGTTCGCCGCCAGGCATTCGTTGATCGCGCTGCCGGCGCCGCCCGCCACGACGTTCTCTTCGACAGTCACGAGCGCGCGATGGGCAGCCGCGATTCGCACGATCAGCTCCTCGTCGAGCGGCTTGATGAACCGCAAATTGACGAGCGTCGCATCCAGTTGCTCGGCGATGCGCTCGCAGGCCGGGACCATCGCACCGACTGCGACAATCGCAAGTCCGCTGCGTCCTTCGCGTCGCAGCTGGCCTTTGCCAACCGGCAGCGCACGCATCGCAGACTCGATCGCGACGCCGGGCCCCTGGCCGCGCGGATACCGCACGGCGGCGGGCCGGTCGAGCTGCGAAGCCGTGAACAGCATCTGCCGGCACTCGTTCTCATCGGCGGGCGCCATCACGACCAGGTTCGGAATGCAGCGCAGGTACGACAGGTCGTAGCTGCCCTGGTGAGTCGCGCCGTCGCCGCCGACCAGTCCGGCGCGATCGATCGCGAACGTCACCGGCAGGTTCTGCAGCGCGACGTCATGGATCAGCTGGTCGTACGCGCGTTGCAGGAACGTCGAATAGATCGCGACGACGGGCCGCAGTCCCTCGCATGCCATGCCGGCGGCGAGCGTGACTGCGTGCTGCTCGGCGATCGCGACGTCGAAATAGCGATCGCGGAAACGCTTGGAGAATTCCACGAGACCCGAGCCCTCGCGCATCGCGGGCGTGATGCCGACGATGCGCGGATCCTGCTCCGCCATGTCGCACAGCCACTGACCGAAGATCTGCGAGTACGACGGGCCGCTCGCCTTCTCCTTGAAGATGACGCCGCTCTTCGGATCGAACGGGCCCGGACCGTGCCACTTGATCGGATCGGCTTCGGCGGGCGCGTAGCCCTTGCCCTTGCGCGTGATGACGTGCAGGAACTGCGGGCCCTTCAGGTCGCGCAGGTTCGTCAGCGTCGCGACCAGCGCCTTGAGATCGTGGCCGTCGACGGGGCCGATGTAGTTGAAGCCCATCTCTTCGAAGATCGTGCCGGGGAGCACCATGCCTTTCATGTGCTCTTCGGAGCGGCGCGCCAGCTCCCACACCGTCGGCATGCGGCTCAGCACTTTCTTGCCGCCCTTGCGCAGCGTCGCGTACAGCTTGCCGGACAGCACGCGTGCGAAGTAGTTGGAGAACGCGCCGACGTTCTCGGAGATCGACATGTCGTTGTCGTTGAGAATCACGAGCATGTCGGTGTCCATGCTGCCGGCGTGATTCAACGCCTCGAACGCCATGCCGGCGCTGAGCGCACCGTCGCCGATCACTGCGACGACGCGGCGCGAGTCCTTGTTGCGCGCGGCCGCGATCGCCATTCCCAGCGCCGCGCTGATCGACGTGCTCGAATGGCCCACGCCGAACGTGTCGTATTCGCTTTCGGAGCGCGTCGGAAACGGCGCGAGGCCGTTCTTGAGCTTGATCGTGCGCAGCTGGTCGCGCCGGCCGGTCAGCACTTTGTGCGGGTACGCCTGGTGGCCGACGTCCCACACGATACGGTCGTGCGGAGTGTTGAATACATAATGCAGCGCCACTGTGAGCTCGACGGTGCCGAGGCCGGCGGCGAAGTGGCCGCCCATCTGCGCGACGGTGTCGATGAGGTACTGCCGCAGTTCGTTCGCGAGTTTCTTGAGTTTCGCTGGCGTCAGCGCGCGCAGATCGGCGGGCGAGCCGATCGAGGAGAGCAGCGGGTACGGCGTTGCGGAGCCCATGGTCGCGTGAATTCTACCGTAAAGAAGCTCAGGACTTTCGCAGCACCAGCCAGTCGGAAACGCTCGCCAGCGGCGCCGCGCGCAATCCGGCAACGCCGAGCGCTGCGAGCGCGTGCGCATGCAACTCGTGCATGCGCCGCCGCGCCGGCTCGAGACCGACGCAGGATGGATACGTCGGCTTGTTGAGGGCGCGATCCGCGCCGGTCGCTTTGCCGAGTTGCGCGACGTCGCCTTCGATGTCGAGCAGGTCGTCCTGGATCTGGAACGCGAGTCCGATCGCGCGCGCGAACTCATCGAGCGCATGCGCGAGCGTCGCACTCAGTTGGCTGCTGCAAGCTGCGGCCATCATGACGGCTGCGTGGATGAGCGCACCGGTCTTGCGCGCGTGCATCTCTTCGACTTCGGCCAGCGAAAGCGCACGGCCGACTGCTGCGAGATCGAGTGCCTGACCGCCCGCCATGCCGGCGGTACCGCTCGCTGTCGCGAGGAGTCTGACGAGCTCGAGGCGAATGCCGGCGTCGCTGGGCAATCCCGGACCGCTCGCCAGCGTCTCGAACGCGAGAACCTGCAGCGCATCGCCGACCAGGATCGCCGTCGCCTCGTCGTAAGCCTTGTGGCACGTCGGCCGGCCGCGACGCAGATCGTCGTCGTCCATCGCGGGCAGATCGTCGTGAACCAGCGAGTACGCGTGAATGAGTTCCACCGCGCAGGCGACGCCGTCGACGCTCGTTTCGGGAATGCCGAGCGCGCTCGCGGTCGCGTACGCGAGCACGGGACGGACGCGCTTGCCGCCGCCGAGAGCGCTGTAACGCAATGCTTCGTGAAGACGCGCCGGCCGCGCACTGGGCGCCGGCAGCCGGGCGGACAGCTCGCGCTCGATGCGACTGTGCCAACGTTCGAGCAGTGCCTGGAACTGCGGCTCGCGCGCGATCCCGACCGACTCAGCTGTCGCGCTCATTGTCCTCCGCATCGAACGGCGCAGCCTCGAACTGGTCCGGCGCGCCGCTCTTGCGCATCAGGATCTCGACTTTCTGCTCGGCTTGCTTCAACGCGCTCTGGCAGACGCGCGTCAGCTGCACGCCGCGCTCGAAATGGCGCAGCGACTCGTCGAGCGACAGCTCGCCCTGCTCGAGCTTCTCGACGATGGTCTCGAGCTCGGCGAGCGAGCGCTCGAAATCGGAAGCCGCGGTCTGATCTGCGCTGGCCGTGGGAGATTTGCTGTTCACTGGAACTGGAGTGCGGGGCGGGCGTTGCGCGGCAAGCTTGCATGCGCGATCCATCGTGGTCAATCGGCGGGTAAAGCTCACCGCCGTTGACTTGGTGCGCACCGGAGACTAGATTTTCACCCCCATTAGACTTGGTCTAGCTTCAGTTCTGACGACGACGATCACCGAGGATGGCTGCAATGAAAAATCTGAAGGGCTCGAAGACGGAGAAAAATCTGAAGGACGCGTTCGCCGGCGAGTCGCAGGCGAATCGCCGCTACCTGTATTTCGCAGCGAAAGCGGACGTGGAAGGCTTCAACGACGTCGCCGCGGTGTTTCGCTCGACGGCGGAAGGCGAGACCGGCCACGCGCACGGTCACCTGGAATACCTGGAGAGCGTCGGCGATCCGGCCACGGGCTTGCCGATCGGTCCGACCGGCTCGAATCTGAAGGCGGCCATCGCCGGCGAGACGCACGAGTACACCGACATGTACCCGGGCATGGCGAAGTCGGCACGCGACGAAGGCTTCGAGGAAATCGCCGACTGGTTCGAGACGCTGGCGAAGGCTGAGCGCTCGCACGCCAATCGCTTCCAGAAAGCGCTGGATACGCTGTAAACAAGTGATGTGAGTGATGAAAGTGATGGGGTGATGCCGGTCGTCACTCCATCTCCTCATCACGTCAGCACTTTTCCAACGGTGCTCAGTGTCCAGCTCTAAGCCCGGCTCACGCGAAGGCAGTCTCGAAGCCCCCACGCGCCATCCCATCGATTGGCGTAGCCCCGAGTTCCGCGACGAACCGCTGCTGCTCAAGGAGATGGAGCGCATCTTCGACATCTGTCACGGCTGTCGTCGCTGCTTCAGTCTCTGCAACTCGTTCCCGACCTTGTTCGATGCAGTCGACGCCTCGCCGACCGGCGAAGTCGACGGCGTGGACAAGAAGGTCTACTGGGACGTCGTCGACCACTGCTACCTGTGCGACATGTGCTACATGACCAAGTGTCCGTACGTGCCGCCGCATCCGTGGAACGTCGACTTCCCGCACCTGATGCTGCGCGCGAAGGCGTTCAAGTTCGAGCAGCAACCCTCGAAGGCGCGCGATCGGATTCTCAGCTCGCCGGGCAAGGTCGGCAGTCTCGCGGGAATTCCGGTCGTAGCGGAGATCGTCAATGCCGTCGCCAAGACAGCTGCAGGTCGCGCGCTGCTCGACAAGGCGCTCGGCGTGCATCCCACTGCGCCGCTGCCGAAGTTTCACAGCAAGACGTATCGCAAGCAGCACGCAGGGGCCGCGCATCCCGTCATCGAAGCGAAGCCCGTCGGCGACACCAAGGGTCGCGTCGTGCTGTTCGCGACCTGCTACGGCAATCGCAACGAGCCGGACCTCGGCAAGGATCTGACTGCGATCTTCGAGCACAACGGCATCGCCGTGACCATCGCGCGTTCCGAGCACTGCTGCGGCATGCCGAAGCTGGAGATCGGCGATCTCGAAGCGGTCGCGCAGCTGAAGGAAAAGAACATTCCAGAGCTGGCGCGACTGGTGGACGAAGGCTGGGACATCGTGGCGCCCATCCCTTCCTGCACGCTGATGTTCAAGCAGGAGCTGCCGCTGATGTTTCCGGACGATCCGCAGGTGCTCAAGGTGCGCGACGCGATGTTCGATCCGTTCGAATACCTGTGGGCGCGCTACAAGGGTGGCGTCCTGCGCACCGACTTCCAGCGCAAGCTCGGCAAGATCAGCTATCACGTGCCGTGCCACCTGCGCGTGCAGAACCTCGGCCTGAAGACGCGCGACATCCTGATGCTCGTGCCGGAGACGCAGGTCGAGCCGATCGAGCGCTGCTCGGGTCACAACGGCACGTACGGCGTGAAGCGCGAGTACCGCGAGGCGTCGGTGAAGATCGGCCGGCCGGTCGTGCGCCGCGTCGCCGACTCAGGGGCGGACTTCTATTCGAGCGACTGTCCGATGGCCGGGCACCAGGTCGAATCCCTACTGGAAGCACCGCGCGAGCCGACCCATCCGCTCAAGCTGCTGCGGATGGCCTACGGAATCTGAACGCCATGAACCTGCCGCACCTGACCCGCAAAGATCTGATGAGCCTCGAGCAGTACTCGACCGCTCGCAAGGATTTCCGCTCCAAAGTGCTCGAGCACAAGCGCAACCGCAGTCTCGCGCTCGGGCCGAACGCCACCTGGACATTCGAGGACCAGCTGACAATGCAGTACCAGGTGCAGGAAATGCTGCGCGTCGAGCGTATCTTCGAGGCGGATGCGATCCAGGAGGAGCTCGACGCTTACAACCCGCTGATCCCGGACGGCCGCAACTGGAAGGCGACGTTCCTGCTGGAATTCCCGGACGCCGACGAGCGGCGCCAGCGGCTCGCGCAGCTGAAAGGCGTCGAGGATCGCTGCTGGGTGCAGGTCGAAGGACTCGAGCGCGTATGGGCGATCGCGGATGAAGACCTGGAGCGCGAGAACGACGACAAGACCTCGTCGGTGCACTTCCTGCGCTTCGAGCTCACCCCGCAGATGTGCGAGCGAGTGAAGGGCGGCGCCGCGCTCGCGGCGGGCATCGACCACGACAACTATCGCCAGGACGTCGCGAGCGTGCCGCGGAACGTGCGCGATTCGCTGGCCAAAGACCTCGCTTAAAGTCTGGCCTGACAAAAGTCGTGGAGTGTTAGAATCCGCGCCGCGAAATCCTGGCGCGCGATTCTAGATGGCTCAGTCATATAACGCTTCCGACATCGAAGTACTCAGCGGGCTCGATCCGGTACGCCGGCGTCCCGGCATGTACACGGACACCAGCCGTCCGAACCACCTCGCCCACGAAGTCGTCGACAACTCGGTCGACGAGGCGCTGTCCGGTCACGCCAGGCGCATCGACGTGGTGCTGTACAAGGATGGCTCGCTGGAAGTCGCGGACGACGGCCGCGGCATGCCGGTCGACATTCATCCAAAAGAGAAAGTCAGCGGCGTCGAGCTGATCCTCACGCGGCTGCACGCTGGCGGCAAGTTCTCCGACAAGAACTACAAGTTCGCCGGCGGCCTGCACGGCGTAGGCGTTTCGGTGGTGAACGCGCTGTCGAAGAACCTCGAATGCTGGGTGAAGCGCGGCGGCAAGGAATACAACATCAGCTTCAAGGACGGCAAAGCGAAGTCCAAGCTGGAGGTCGTCGGCGACGTCGGCAAGAACAACACCGGCACCACGGTGCGCTTCTGGCCGGATCCGCAGTTCTTCGAGAGCGTCAGCTTCTCCGTTCCCAAGTTGAAGCACGTGCTGCGCGCCAAGGCAGTGCTGTGCCCGGGCCTGCGCGTCACGCTCAAGGTCGAGCAGTCGGGCGAGAAGGACGAGTGGTTCTACACCGGCGGCGTCAACGAGTACCTGAAGGAAGCGCTCGGCCAGGGCGAATGGCTGCCGCCGGAAATGTTCAGCGGCACGGTCGAGGGCGAGCAGGAAGCGGCCGAGTGGGCCGTGGTCTGGCGCGTCGACGACGGGGCGCGCATCGAGGAAAGCTACGTCAACCTGATCCCGACGCCGCAGGGCGGCACGCACGTCAACGGCCTGCGCGTCGGCCTGACGGACGCGGTGCGCGAGTTCTGCGAGTTCCGCAACATCCTGCCGAAAGGCCTGAAGCTCGCGCCGGAAGACGTGTGGGACGGCGTCAGCTTCGTGCTCTCGACCAAGCTCAAGGAGCCGCAGTTCGCGGGCCAGACCAAGGAGCGCCTGTCCTCGCGCGAGTCCGCGGCTTTCGTCGGCGGCGTCGTCAAGGATCAGTTCGGGCACTGGCTGAACCAGCACCCGGAGTCGGGCGAGAAGATCGCGCAGCTCGCGATCTCCAGCGCGCAGGCGCGGTTGAAGGCGTCGAAGGCCGTCTCGCGCAAGCGCATCGGCGCAGGTCCCGCGCTGCCGGGCAAGCTTGCGGATTGCACCGCGGAGGATCCGGAGCGCGGCGAGCTGTTCCTGGTCGAGGGCGACTCGGCCGGCGGCTCCGCGAAACAGGCGCGCGATCGCGAGTTCCAGGCGGTGATGCCGTTGCGCGGCAAGATCCTCAACACCTGGGAAGTCGAAGCGGGCGAAGTGCTGCAATCGCAGGAAGTGCATCACATCGCGATCGCGCTCGGCGTCGATCCGGGCTCGGACAAGCTCGATGGCCTGCGCTATCACAAGATCTGCATCCTGGCGGACGCGGACTCCGACGGTCAGCACATCGCGACGCTGCTGTGCGCGCTGTTCCTGCGCCACTTCCGGCCGCTGGTCCTCGCGGGCCACGTGCATGTCGCGATGCCGCCGCTGTATCGGGTTGATGTGGGCAAGCAGGTCTACTACGCGCTCGACGATGCCGAGCGTGCCGGCATTCTCGATCGGATCGCGGCGGAGAACTCGCGCGCGAAACCGGTCGTCACCCGTTTCAAGGGCCTCGGCGAGATGAGCGCGCTGCAACTGCGCGAGACCACGATGGCGCCGGAGACGCGCCGCCTGGTGCAGCTCACGGTCGAGGCGAAAGATCAGGCGGATCAGACGATGGACATGCTGCTGGCGAAGAAGCGCGCGGGCGACCGCCGCGAATGGCTCGAGACCAAGGGCAACCTGGCCGACGTGCAGGTGTAATCCGGCATGCCGACCCAGCCCACTCTGGATTTCGAAGGGATCGAGCGGCTGCCGCTGCGCGCGTTCACGGAGAAGGCGTACCTCGACTACTCGATGTACGTCATCCTCGATCGCGCGTTGCCGCACATCGGCGATGGTTTGAAGCCGGTGCAGCGGCGCATCGTCTACGCGATGAGCGAGCTCGGCCTGTCGGCCGCCTCGAAGCACAAGAAGTCGGCGCGCACGATCGGCGACGTCATCGGCAAATTCCATCCGCACGGCGACTCCGCCGCGTACGAAGCGATGGTGCTGATGGCGCAGTCGTTCTCGTATCGCTATCCACTGGTCGACGGGCAAGGCAATTTCGGTTCGCCGGACGAGCCCAAGTCGTTCGCGGCGATGCGCTACACCGAGTCGCGGCTCACGCGCTACGCGTCGCTCCTGCTCTCGGAGCTGGGGCAGGGCACGGTCGAGTGGCAACCGAACTTCGACGGCACGCTCGAAGAGCCGGTGCTGCTGCCCGCTCGCGTTCCCAACGTGCTCCTGAACGGCGCCACCGGCATCGCAGTCGGCATGGCTACCGACATTCCGCCGCACAACCTGCGCGAAGTCGTGAACGCATGCGTGCTGCTGCTCGATGAGCCCGAGAGCACGATCGGCGACCTGTGCAAGAAGGTCAAAGGCCCCGACTTCCCGACCGGCGGGGAGATCATCACGCCCGCGGCCGAGATCCGGCAGATGTACAAGAGCGGCAACGGCTCGGTCCGCGCCCGCGCCGTGTACGAGATCGAGGACGGCGAGATCGTCATCACGCAGCTGCCTTACCAGGTATCCGGCAGCCGCGTGCTGGAGCAGATAGCGGCGCAGCACCAGGCCAAGAAGCTGCCGATGGTCGAGACCTACCGCGACGAGTCCGATCACGAGCATCCGACGCGCATCGTCATCGTGCCGCGCTCGAATCGCGTCGACACCGAACAATTGATGGCGCACCTGTTCGCGACGACGGACCTGGAGCGGACCCACCGCGTCAACTTCAACATCATCGGCTTGGACGGCAAGCCGAAGGTCATGGACCTGAAGGCGCTGCTGGAAGAATGGCTGCAGTTCCGCTCCGACACGGTCACCAAGCGCATCAACTGGCGCCTGGAGAAAGTGCGCGCGCGGCTGCATATCCTCGACGGCCTGCTCGCGGTCTACCTGAATCTCGACGAGGTGATCCGCATCATCCGCCGCGAGGACGAGCCGAAGCCGGTGCTGATGAAGCGTTTCAAGCTGAGCGACATCCAGGCCGAAGCGATCCTCGAGACCAAGCTGCGCCACCTCGCGAAGCTCGAGGAAATGAAGATCAAGGGCGAGCAGGACGAGCTCAAGGCGGAAGAGGAAGAGCTCGACAAGATCGTGCGCAGCAAGGCGCGCCTGAAGAAGCTGATCCGCGAAGAGCTGCTCGCCGCCGCGGAAGAGTTCGGCGACGATCGTCGCAGCCGCATCGTCGAGCGCGCGGCGGCGCAGGCGATCGATGAATCGGAGCTGGTGACGAGCGAGCCCGTCACGGTCGTGCTGTCGCAGCGCGGTTGGGTACGCGCCGCGAAGGGTCACGACCTCGATCCGGTCACGCTCTCATACAAGACCGGCGATGCTTTCCAGGCTGCGGCTCGCGGCCGCAGCACGCAGCTCGCGGTGTTTCTCGACAGCACCGGCCGTGCGTACAGTCTCGTCGCTCACTCGTTGCCCTCGGCGCGCGGGCAGGGCGAACCGCTGTCGGGTCGTCTGGATCCGCCGGAAGGCGCGACGTTCGCCGGCGTGTTGCTCGGCGAGCCGGACGACCGCTGGGTGATCGCTTCGGACGCGGGCTACGGATTCGTCGTCAAGCTCGGCGAGATGCATTCGCGCAATCGCGCCGGCAAGGCGGTGCTGAAGGTCCCGGACGGCAGCGGAGTGCTGGCGCCGTCGCAGATTTCCGCAGGTGATGACTCGCTGCTGTGCGTGGTGAGCACTGAGGGCAAGATGCTCGCGTTCCCGGTAAAGGACCTGCCGGAGCTGCCGCGCGGCAAGGGCAACAAGATGTTCGGCCTGTCCTCGAAGAAGGTCGCGAGCCGCGAGGAGTACCTGGCGGCGATGGCGATAGTGGCGCCGGACCACAGCCTCATCGTGCACTCCGGCGAGCGCAAGATGACCCTGAAGTTCAGCGAGCTGAAGGACTATCGCGGCGAGCGCGCGCAGCGCGGAGCGGTGCTGCCGCGCGGCTGGCGAAAGGTCGAACGACTGGAAGTGTCGTCAGGCTGAAGCTGCTGCGCAGCTTCAGATCGTCACCGATTCGGGCTCGTTGACGAAATACCCCTGGATGAACTCGACGCCGAGCTGCCACAGCACGGCCATCGTGTTCGCATCTTCCACGCGCTCGGCGATCGTGCTGACCTTCTTGCCCTTCGCCTGGTCCACCAGGTCGCGCACGCGCTGCTGCAGGTCCGTGTCCACCGCGAGTCCCTGCATCATCGTGCCGTCGACCTTGATGAAGTCCACCGGCAGGTGCGACAGCAAGCGGCGCGGCTCGCGGCCGGCGCCGAAGTGCTCGAGCGCGAAACGGAAGCCGTCGCGGCGCAGACCGGACGCGAGATCGGTGGCGTCGGCGAGATACTCCGTCGCGACCTGCTCGCTGACCTGGAACACGATGCGCTGCGGATCGACGCGCGTCGCCTTGAGCTGGTTCTGCAGCCACGGCAGCAGCGATTTGTCGCGCACCGAGTCGCGCGACAAGCGCACGAACAGCAGCTTCACCGGCCGGCTCGCGCAGAACGTCATCGATGCGCCGATCACCCAGCGGTCGATGTTCTTCATCAGATCGTTGCGCTCGGCGGCAGGAATGAATTCCGACGGCAGCACTTCCGAGCCCTGCTCGTCGACCATGCGCACCAGCACGTCGAACATGCCGCGGTCTTCGCCCATGAGGCTGGCGATCGGCTGCTGCATCAGGCGGAAGCGGTTCTCCATCAGCGCCGCGCGGATGTAGCGCACCCAGATCGCGTCGGCGGCCTGCTGACGCGTGTCCTCATCCTGCGTATCGACTATCGCGACGCGTGCGCCGCCGCCGGCTTCGGCGTTGCGCCGCGCGGCCAGCGCATCGTTGATCGACTTCGCCACGTCGGGCGTGCGGATGTCGATCATGCCGATGCCGACGCTGCACGTGCAGGAAGTCTGCTTGTCGCCGGCGCGAAATACCTGCGCGCCGACTTTGCGAATGAGATTGTTGGCCCAGGTCTCGACGTCGCGCTGCGTGCCGCGCTCCATCAGCAGCACGAAAGTGCCGTCGCCGAAGCGGCCGAACAGGTCGTTGGCCTGGCGCGTCTCGGCGATCAGGCCGGCGAACTGGCCGATGACATCCTCGATCGCCAGCGGACCGACGTCGTCGTTGAGCGTATCGAGCTTGTCGGGCTGAATCGCAACGATCTGCCGGATGCCCGCCTTGATCGGCTGCGACAGTTCCTGTTGCAGTTGTTGCACGAAGAAGCGCCGCTGCAGAGCGCCGGTAGCAGCATCGCGCTCCAGTGCGTCCGTCAGCTGCTCGTTGATCGAGCCAGCGTCGCGCTTCTTCGACGCGACGGACAGTCGCACTGCCGGCTCGCCCTCGAAGTCGGCCGGAGACAGCTCGATATCGAGCGGCACGCTGGTGCCGTCGCTGAGCATTGCGTTGGCGCGCAGCGAATGATTCGACCACTTGCCCTGCAGGCACGCGACCAGCGCGCCCTTGAGGGCGGCGTGCGCTTCGGCCTCGAACGCATCCATCAGCGGCGTGCCGAGAATCGCGTCGACTTCCGGCAGGCCGTACAGCTCGAGCCACGCGGGATTCGCGTCGACCACGATGCCTTCCTGCACGTGAGCGATCGCGTCCGCGGAGCCGGCCATGAACGATTTCAGCTGGTCGTGATATTCGCGCGCGGAGCTGATCGTGCGGTTGAGTTGCTGCGCGCGGCTGTGTGCTTCGAGCTCGCGCGTCACCACCAGCCGCAGCCGCAGGGGATTCATCAACGTCACTGCATCGCGCGCGCCCTGTTGCATCGCTGCCGCGATCGTTTCCTCGTCGACCTGGTCGCGTGCGATGAGCACCGGCACGTCGGCGCCGAACTGCTTGGCGACGGCCATCACCCGGACGATGTCCTGCGGGTCCTGGCCGACGAACGCGACCAGCATGTGGGCGTTGATCTGGGTCAGCGCCTCGCCCAGATCGTTCAGCTCGCGAATCCAGTTGCAGCGCACCGCCAGGCCGGCATTGCGCAGCGTGCTGTTGATCGCTTCGACATTGTCCTGATGCCGGGTCAGGACAATCATCGGCACCGCGCTTTGTTCGGCCAAAAGACGTTTCTCCGCTTCTTTATGGCAAGTCTAGCATTCGCCCCACCGGCCCTCTGTGACCCCGGCGGCAGTCCTGGTGCGCGGATCGAACTGGCTAGCGGGGGAGGTAGCGGCTATCATCTGCGCCCCTTTGCGGGACAACCCTGTAGTTTTTATCGGTCCACGGTGCCAAATGGGCAGCTTCTCCACGAACGAATTCAAGTCCGGCCTCAAGATCATCCTCGAGAACGACCCGTATTCGATCGTCGAGAACGAGATGGTGAAGCCCGGCAAGGGCCAGGCGTTCAACCGCGTCAAGGTGCGCAACCTCAAGACCGGCCGCGTCATCGAGCGCACGTTCAAGTCCGGCGACAGCGTCGAGTCCGCGGACGTGGTCGAGACCGAGATGCAGTATCTCTACACCGACGGCGAGTTCTGGCACTTCATGGTGCCGGACACGTTCGAGCAGTTCACCGCGGGCAAGGAAGCGATGGGCGAGGGCGCCATCTGGTTGAAGGACGGGATGGAGTGCACCGTGATGCTGTGGAACGGCGTGCCGCTGAACGTGACGCCGCCCGCGCATGTCGAGCTCAAGGTCGTCGAGACCGATCCGGGCGTGCGTGGCGACACCGCGACCGGCGGCGGCAAGCCGGCGAAGCTGGAGACCGGCGCAGTCGTGCGCGTGCCGCTGTTCATCAATGAAGGCGAGACGGTTCGGGTCGATACGCGGACGGCGGAATACCTGTCGCGCGGCAAGTCTTAAACGTCAGAGGGCTTTGAGCAGGGCCGCGACCACTTTCTCCAGGCCGGCCTGATCTTCGACGTCGAAGCGCGATAACTTCGGGCTGTCGACGTCCAGCACGCCCAGCAGCTCGTTGCCGCGCTGGATCGGCAGCACGATCTCCGAATTGGACGCCGAGTCGCACGCGATGTGCCCGTCGAACTCGTGCACGTTCGCGACGATGACCGGCGCGCGGCGCGCCGCCGCCACCCCGCACACTCCCTTGCCCATCGCGATCCGCACGCACGCCGGCTTGCCCTGGAAGGGGCCGACTACGAGCTCCCCGTCCTTCAGCAGATAGAACCCGAGCCAGTTCAGGTCGGGCATCGAGTGATAAAGGAGCGAGGCCGTGTTCGCGAGGTTCGCGATCAGGTCGCGCTCGCCCGCGGTGAGCGCCTGCACCTGCCGCGCGATCTCTGCGTACAGCGCGGGCTTGGGCTGGTTTGAATCGACGATGCTGTCGGACTCGTGCATGGTCAGGCCCTGTCGAAAGGAAAGGCGAGCACTTCATCGATGTGCCGTGCGCCGATCGCGCACATGACGAGGCGATCGAAACCGAGCGCCACACCCGAGCATTCCGGCAGCCCGTGCTCCAGAGCTGCCAGAAAATTCTCATCGATCGGCACGGCCGGCAGGCCGCGGCGCGCGCGCTGGGCGACGTCGCTCTCGAACCGCGCGCGCTGCTCCCCCGCGTCGCCGAGCTCGTGAAAGCCGTTGCACAGCTCTAGGCCGTCCATGTACGCCTCGAAGCGCGAGGCGATCGGACCCTGGACGCGCGCCAGTGCTGCCTGTGACGCCGGATAGTCGTAGATGAAGGTGAGCCGCTCCAGGCCGAGCTGCGGCCCGACCAGAGTGGCCATGATCAGGTCGAGACACGCATCGCGATCCTGCATGAGATCGCGCGGGATCTCGATGCCGGAGCTCTGCAGGCGCGCGACCAGCATCGGCGTCGAGTCG
>DATEKT010000082.1:0-33050 GCA_035277305.1 Steroidobacteraceae bacterium
AAGCCTGGTACGAGCTTGGAAGCGCACAGATCGAGGCCGGACAGAAAGAAACAGGTCTGCAGAGCTATCAGCGTTCGCTGGAACTGGACCCGCACAATGTGGATAACGCAGATGAACGGTCGGTGATTGCGAAGGCAGGAAGTCTTTGAAGGTCGGGGCGAGGGGGAGAGAGGCGGGCAGGGTTGGCTGCGTTGGTGTTGCGCGTCCGCTTTCGGGCCAGCAGCGGACATTCACAAGACTGCAAGCTGCTGATCAGCCGTCCAGCGCGGCACGCTGGTTCCGCTCTCGGAGGGCCGAGCTCGGTTGAGGCGGCGCTCGTGCACCGAAGCGACGTACGTTTACTGCAGCTCAAGGGCCGTAACTGATCCATCCCAGATGATGAAGCCGGGATCAATAAGCCACCTGCCCTCAGCTCGTTGACGAGCCGCCTCGCCTTCAATGCAGCCGGGAAGCGGCATTCGATCCGCGGCTATGCAGTCATGCGCGGAAGGCGCAGGCGAATTCGCTGCGAATGCGAGGTACGCACCTGCCGCGGTCAGCACACCGATCGCGATGAATTTTCGTCCTTTGGTTGCCTTCTCGTTCATCGTCGCTCCACCACGCAAGTTTCACAGGCCGTATGGTGATCGTGAACAGGTCTCTCGCGCGTCAAGCGCATTTATAACAAAGATGCACCAGGCTCGGTGTACGGCGAGCATCAATGACAACTGATGGGTGTGAATGCTCACGCAAAGTCTGCTCCCGGCCAGAAGCGGACATCCAATGCGACGCGCGATGCGGATCGCGGAGGCGTGTCTAGACGAGTTCTAGGCTGCGTGCGCCGCTCGCCGAGCGAACGCGAGCAAGCGCAACGCGTGCCCCGCGCGGTTTGTATCACCGTTGACGCTTCAAGCGTCGCCCCCCGGTGCATCGGCGAATGCGTGACTACACGTCGGCCTGACAGACCAATCACCTTCGATCATGTAGCGTCGGCGCGCGAGGAGCGACTTTGCTAGATCAACGGATCGAGTCGGTTCGCGTGCCAATCAGGAGGCTCGTTCATGAAACCTAACGCAATAACTGTCTCGTTTGTCATTCTTATCGGCTTGGTACTGGCGTTGCACGCGACGCTCACTCGAGCGGAAACTGTGCAGTGCAAGGAAATTCCTCCCTTGCCGGCTACGATCACTAGCTCCGGAGTCTACTGCCTCAAATCCAGCCGGTCACTGACGCAAGAAGTCTTTGCCGCGATCGAGATCCAAACGAACAATGTAGTGATCGACCTGAACGGCTTCCGGCTTTCGGGTCGTGGGACTGCTGATTCGCACGCAACCGGCATCTGGTGCAGTGGTTGCCGCAACGTCACAGTCAAGAACGGAACAGTTCAGGGATTCGCATATGGAATTGGGTTGGGCACGCAGGGGGTGGCGGACTTGCCGACCACTTCATGGGCCAACGTAATCGAGGACATTCGCGCCGTGCGCAATACGATCACCGGAATAACCGCGGGGGGCCATGGCGTCATCGTCCGAAACAATCACATAGTGCTCACCGGTCGAAACGCCTTCTTTGGCGAGGCCACCGGCATTCTAATTTGGGGCACGGGCGGTCGTGTGATCGGTAACGACATCATGACGGTCCGGCAGGAAGCCGCCCAGGGGTTCGGCATTCAATTTGTGACCGACTTCAGATCCCCCAACCCGCCTGACAATCTGGCGATCAACAACCGCATTACCGATGCCGATGTGGGTATTCAATATTTGGAAAGCGCTGGAAAGTTCCGCGACAACATGACCAGCAGCGTCGCTCGTCCGTATGTAGGCGGCACCGATGCTGGCAACAACTATTGAAGCGACGTGCTATCGAAACCCAAAGCGGACATAAGCAGCAGATATCAGCCGTGTCCGCTTTGGGTCGATAGCCGTCGTCAGCACACTCCGCGCCCAGCAGGATTGCCGGCAATCTGCAATCCCGCGTCTGTCAACGAGTTGACAGTTCTCCCCATCCCCCTCGGACACAATCGATCAGTGATGTCCCACTGACCTGATGGAAGTGCACCGGGGAGTGCGTCCATTCGATTCTGTGCTTCACGAAACGCCACTCCCTAACCGGCGCATATCCGCGCCCATCGGAACTCCATGAAAGTCTTCAACGCATCGATCACGACTCTCGCCTTGGCCGTAGCCGCCAGCCTCTCGCCGGCCGCGCATGCGGACGGACTCCGCGCTCCGGCCGTGCCCTACGATCTTCGTGTGCCGGAAGGCAACGTTCCTTTCCTCAAGGGCGCCGCCACCGGCACGCAGAACTATGTGTGCACGACGTCAGGCGCCGGCTTTGCCTGGGTGCTCTTCACGCCCGAGGCCACACTGTTCAACAGAGCGGACAAGCAGACGATCACGCACTTCTTCAGCCCGGACCTGGATCCGCGCGACCCGAACACTGATCCGAGAGTCGTAGCGCAGGGCGCCATTCGCGCTGCGTGGCAAGCGCGGGATTCGAGCACTGTGTGGGCCAAGCTGCATCCGCCGTCCCAGCCCTCGTTCGATCCCAACTTCGTCCGCAAGAACTCGGTGCCGTGGCTGCTGCTCGAGACGGCCGGAGTGCAGGAAGGTCCGACCGGCGGCGATCTGCTGACGCAGACGACGTTCATCCAGCGTGTGAACACCAATGGCGGACTTGCGCCGGAGGCGGGATGCGCGGCGCTGGCAGACGTCGGCAAGAAGGCGTTCGTGCCTTATACGGCCGACTACTTCTTCTTCACCAGCGCCTACTCGTACGACCACCAGGACTGATCGCAGACTGATGTGCCTGCCGCGCTTCCGCGTCGATTGCGGAAGCGCGGCAAGCTCACTCTCACTTCGGCACGACGCGGTCAGCGAGCGTGTCGTGATGGAATGCGGAATGGTCCCGCACTGAGCCCCAGCCCGGATCGTTAGCGCTCGCGGCTGCATCCGTCGCAAGGTCCTGCCACGAGTTGTATCGATCGACTTCGACGAAGTTCCAGGGTCCGCCTTCGAGATGCGTGAGCACGACAGTGGAAATCGGCGTCTTCGCATTCACCGGAGGCGTCTTCAGCACTTTCTCGAGCTGACCGCGGTGTCCCGGAATTGCGCGATGCACGGCCACCACGTAGACCGAGCTCGATGACTTGCCGTCACCCGCTGCGGGCATCAGTGCGCGCGTCAGCTCGCCCCACGATGGGCCTGCTGCATACGAGTCCGTGTGCCACGCCATCGTCGGCGGCCGGTTCGGATCCGCGTTCGTGAGCTCGACTGAAGCCTTCGTGCCGAGATGCTGGATCAGGCAGTAATCCCAATCGTCTCCCCATTGATGTCGCAGGAGCAGAAAGTGCGAGCCCATCGGATCCTTCGGATCCACTTCCTGCAGTTCCTTCGCGAGCGCCGCGGCCTGGCCCGGGGCAGCCTTGGCGAAGAGGACGTGATACACATCCGTGCCGGAGATAGTGGCGGGCGTCTGTGCCTGCGCCGTGGAGAACATCAATGTGGAAGAGAGCGCCAGCGCAAGAAGCGCCGCGCGATGTGCACGTTTCATAGAGCCCCCTTTGTCGTTGTTAATGTCAGGACGTGAGCGGGGGGCAGTACTACTCCTGCCTGTTGCCGTGTCAAGCGAACCTAACGGTGAATGTGCGCTGCGATCTATGGCCGCTCGGTGAAGCGAGTGTTCTGGCCCCAGCCGATGCGCCAGACACCGTCCTTCCGAGCCACGACCAGGATCTTCCGGCTCTGCACAACTTTTCCGGGATAGCGCGTATCGCCCGTGAGCTCGCTGTGAAAGCGCATCACCGCCGCGTCCGGACCGACGAACGTCAGCTCTTCGAGTCGTTCACGCTGGGTGCTTTTGGCGTACACCGTTTTGTGTACTTCCACCATGCCGTCCTCGAACTTCTTCCGGCCGGTCCAGACTTCTCCGGTCCAGAGCACCCAGATGGCGTCTTCATCGAACAGGGCCGCGAGCGCATGCATGTCATGTTTGTTCCACGCGTCCTCCCATTGCGCGAGCAGAGCTGTGAGCTCTTTGCGATCGGTGGCTCGATCCTCCGGAGCAGAGGCAGAGTGCGAAAGCTGAAACGCGAGAACCGCGATGGCAGCGAAGAGGGCTTTCTTCATTGATGTGCCCCAGGCGATGACGGCACACCAATATTGCCATGCCTCCGATCCGGAGGAGCTCAGCTCATTGCGGCTTCGCGCTGTTCAGCTCTGAATCCGTTGGCAGGCGGCCTTCCGGAGTAAGCTCATCGACTGCGTTAGGTAGCTCGTGACTCAAACCTGCGAGCAGCTGATCCTTCGGCATTCCGGTCTGCTCCATCAGCCATTGAATGCGCTCTTCGCCCAACGCGGTCTCGAGCTCGTTGGGAGCGATCGGTTGATTCGGCCCCTTTGCGACCCAGCTCTGCGCCTTCGCCTCGTGACCGCTCTGACGAAATCGGTCGAGCAGATCTTTCAGCCCCGAGCCCAGTGCGCCGCCGGCCAGCGGACCGCCCGCGCCCGTCGCGTTCGAACCGGTGCCGAGCATGTCTGCAAGTCGCCCCTTGCCTTTGAGCGTCCGATAGGCAAGCAAGCCCATCAGGCCCACCATGACAGGCGACATCCCGCCACTGCGCCTCTGTCCACCACCCAGCGTGTCGAATATGCCCATGACTCACCTCCACGACGAAGTGAGTCGATACTGCATCATCGCCGCCGCGCTGAATGTAGGGCGAGGTCTCCGGCGCGAGTGCTTCGTCGCCGGACACCTCCGTTTGCAGTGATGCTAGTGCTTGGGCGTGAGCAGGAACGAATACTGGTTCTGGCAGGTGATCGACGCGTTGTAGAAATTCTCGCCCGTCACCGGATCGAAATCGATGCGCGGGCAGGGCGCCTTGGGCTCGCCGCGGCGTATGCCCCGAACCACGATCTGTCCACGGTCGTTGATCGCTGACGCGAGCGTCAGCTTGAACTCGCGCGCGAAGCGCTTCGGCACCAGCGAGTTCAGATTCACGGCTCGCCCGTTTTCCCAGATCACAGCACGCGATTTCGCCGGATCGAATTCCTCGCAGAGCGGCTGCTTGTACGAATGACCTACGACCACCGAGTGGCCATTGATGTTGTAGGCCGCCGCAAACGCATCCTGACCCAGAGCGGGGAGCAGCGTTTGCTGGGCGTTCGCCGCCCAGAAGACCGCATCCTGACCGGTCTGGCAGACCTGTTGATCGAAATGGCTGATCCAGCCGACAACCTCGTTGCTGTCGTTGATGCTCCACGCGATGGCGATGCTCTGCGGAGTCGGATCGGCGTACAGGACGACCTCGCCCGTTTCCGGCGACCAGCGCATGGCGCGGTTCGAGCTCTGGCCGACGCCGACTCCGTTGTTGTTCAGCTGGCGCGCTACGCCGCTCGCCGGGCCGATGAACTCCTCGCCAGTGGCGGCGCGCTTCTGGACCCAGACCGAGAAGCTGCAGGAACCTGTCGCATCGGTTCGATCGTCGCTGACGAGGACGTCTCCGTGATCGTTGATGCCGTCACCGATCGAGAACGCGCCGAAAGAGAGATCGCAGGGCTGCGGCTCGATCGCCAGGCTCACACCGCCCGCGCGCGGCCATAGCGGCGCAACCGCGGTGCCATCACTGCGGAACTCCCATCCGATGGCAGTGCCGGACTCGTTGATGTCGCGCGCAAAGGTTTCCACGGAGTCTGGTGACAGCGCCGGCAGCATTGTCGCGCCGGCGGTGCGGTTCCAGCGGAAAGCGTCGCTACCGCCGATGACTGCGGGAGCGGTTTCATCGCCGGTAGCGATCACACAAATGTCATCGCCGACGACCTCGCCGCGTTCGTTCACGCGGCGTGCTGTGGTGGCGTGCCAGAAGCCTGCGAGACAGCTTGGATCAGCAGGCAGAACGATTTCAGTGACCGAGTATTTTTCAAGCTCGTCGGCGGGCCCGGCCTGGACAGACGTTGCCGTGGCCATGAAGACGAGTGCGGGAGTCGAGAGCGCGAGCGAGTTCTGACGCATGGGTTGATTCTCCGTATCATGAGCCGCGTATGATTGGTATGTGCTGGGCTATGCGGCGCGTCGAGCATAGCACCGAGGTGACGAATGAACACCCTGCGCTTCGGCATCGCCACGGCGTTTTGCGCAACCCATATCCTGGCAGCTTCGCACTGCTACGGCGCGGTACCCGCCCCCGATCCGGCAATGATCGAGGTGGCCAAAGACATCTACCTCTTTCGCGCGCCGGACATCGGAAATCTGTACGTCGACAGTAACTCTGTCGCAGTGATCGATGACAAGAGCGTCGTGATCTTCGATACGGGCGCGCGCCTCTCGAGCGCTCAAGCTGTACTGAGTCAAATCCGCCGTCTCACTGACAAGCCGGTCAGTCGCGTCGTCAACTCGCATTGGCATCCTGATCACTGGTCCGGCAACGCGGTCTACACGCGAGCATTTCCGGGTGTGCAGGTTATGGCCACGACTGCTACGCGCGACTACATGACGCGTACCGTTCAGTCGATGCGATATGTGCTCCGTAAAGGCGTCAACGTCCATCGACAATCCGCGGCGGGCGCCGCTGGCGCGTCGGATGCGGCAACGCTGCGGATCGAGGAGGAGTTCGTCGCGGAGTTCGAGCGTTTACAGCCTGTATTTCCGAACGTCACGTTCGACGGGCGCATGGTCGTCGAGGAGGCTCCGCGGACGTTCGAGTTGATGACGCTATTCGGAGATGCCAGCTCGGTCGCGGTAGCGTATCTGCCTCGCGAAAAGGTGCTGCTCGCCGGCGACGTGATCATCTATCCGCTGCCGTACACGCCGAATGGCTACCTGATCTCCCGCTGGCTCGAGAGCCTGCGATCGATCCGCGCGCTGGACGTGGCTGCCATCGTGCCCGGGCATGGGCCAGTGCTGAAGGACCGTGAGTACCTCGACCTGCTCATCGAGTTGATCTCGCAGGTGACGGAGCAGGTCGAGCACGCCCTCGAGACGGGGGTGTTGACTGCCGATCTGCCTCAGGCATTGCATCTCGAATCCATAGGAGCAAAATTCCGCGCGCGTACCGAGATCAGTGAATCCGACTTCGATGGTTTCGTACAGGAGCTGACTGCGAAGGTGGCTCAGGAGAGCCGCGACGGCGCGCAGTTCCGCCCGTAACGGAGAACGCTGATGCACAGCGCACTCAGGGCTTGCCCGTTGCTGCTACTGGTGCTCAGTGGGTGCCAGGCTTTCGTGGGCCAGAGCGCGACGCATGCGCAATTGACCGAGGGACCCGAGTCCATCGAGAGCTTGCTTCGGCTGCCGAGTGGCCTGGAAGCGGGCCGTTACGTCGTCCAGTGCGAGGCGTTGGTTGACAGGACGGGGCGTGCACGCCGCTTCACGTGCTATACCGCGCATCGAGATCAGCATGCTCTCGCAAGGCAAGTGCGACTGGCCGGCAGGCGAGCCCAGTTCGTGCCGGCAACGCGCGATGGTGCGAAAGCCGAGGTGTACATGCTGGTGATGGTGCAAATCGACACCACGCAAAGCGAACCGCTGATCCTGGCGGTACCGAACAATGGTGTCGAAGCCGGGCGCTACGGACTGTTGTACAGCGCGCCGCAGCGCTTCAACGAGTTCACGTGGGACTCGAGGGATTGGTCGGGATCGGGGCATGTTCTGCTCTGGCAGAACCTGCACATCGACGAACACGGGAAGGTTCTGGAGTGTGCGATCAACAACGTATCGGGCGCTCCCGAATGGCTCGTCGCACGAATCAAAGCGCAAACGAAGCGAATGGCGTTCATGCCCGGCTACTTCCAGGGCAAGCCGGTGGCGATGCTTTACATCGAGCCGGTATACGACTAGGCGCGGCTCTCGTCCGCCGCCGCGAAATGCGCCAATTGATCGGCGCGCGCCTTCTTGAACGCGGCACGGTCGGTCACGCGGGTCACATAGCTCTCGGTCGCGGGTCGATCGCCGAATGCGCGGACTTTCGAGACGCGTAGCACATCGGCCATCAGCAGGTCCGCGGCAGTGAAGCGATCGGCTGCCAGCCACTCACGCTCGCTCAGAACTTTTTCGAGCTGGTCGAGGCGACTCTTCAGCCAGTCGGCAAGACGGTTGTCCTTCACGCCGGAGATTTCGAGGAACCACCAGGGAACGGCAACCATCTCGATCGAGTTGAGCGCGGCGATCACCCATTGAACCGTCTGCGCCTCTCCGGCCGCATCGCGCGGCATCAACTTTTCGCTCTTGCGCGCCAGGTGGAGCAGCCCGGCGCCGCTCTCGAATATTTCCACTTCTCCGTCGCTCAGGAATGGAGCCTGGCCGAAAGGCTGGCGCTCGAGGTGATTGGTTGCCCGCCCATCGAAGGGGATTGTGCGCACTGAGTAGGGCAGCCCGGCTTCCTCGCACGCCCACCTCAGCCGTAGGTCGCGAACGAAACCTCGAGGACCTTCGGGCACCCAGTCGTAGGTCCAGACGATCAGCTCGCTCATGCAAGCGCCCGCGGCAGTGCCTGCAGGAACCGCTCGACTTCCTGATGCAGTCCGATCGTGACGCGCGCCCACGTGTCATAGCCGGCGAAATGGCGACCGACCTTGATCCCATCGGCGAGCATCCGCTCCTGGAACCGCTGCAACGGTCCGCCGGTGTCGAAGAACACGAAGTTGCCCTGCGCATCCGCTCGCGCCAGTCCCATGCGATCGAGCGTTGCATGCACTTTCGCGCGATCGCCGGTCAGCGCCGCGCGCGTCTCTTTCAGAAATGCATGATCGTTGAAGCTCGCGATCGCCGCCGCGAGTCCCGTGCTGTTCGGCCACGTAAGTGAAAGCGCGGCGAGCCGTTGCGCGAGCGCCGCGGGCGCAATTGCGTAGCCGATGCGCAGTCCTGCAAGTCCATGCAGCTTCGAGAACGTTCGCAACACGACGACATTGGGCACGTCCTTGACCAGCGTCGCGACTGTTGCGACGCCCGGTTGATCGGCGAGATCGATGTAAGCCTCGTCGACGATCACGTTGCAACTGGCGGGAACGGATCGGATGAACGTCGCCAGCGCATCGCGCGTGACCGCTGTCCCGGTCGGGTTGTTGGGATTGCAGACGTAGACGAGGCGCGTGAGCGGCGTGATGGCTGCGTGCATCGCTGAAAGATCGTGCCGATGGTGCGTGTCGGGCGCGACCCAGCGCACTTTCAATCCCAGTGCTTCGGCGAACACCGGCAGCTCTTCATAGGTGGGTCGCGAGGCGACGACTTCCCCGCCCGAGCCTGCCGTCGCCGCGAGGATACCGGCCATCTTGAGCAATTCGCCGGAGCCCGCGCCGATCACGATCTGCGAAGGCGCGACGCCTTCGTGCGCGGCGAGCTGCTGCGTCAATGTCTCGATTGCCGTGTCCGCGTACCGCGGCGCTTCGTTGACGCTCGCGAGAATCGCCTGGCGAGCAGCCGGTGAGGGGCCATAAGGATTTTCGTTGCCGTCGAGCTTGAGCAGGGTCGTCTTGCCTGCTGGGGTCGTCGGTGCGCTCAGCACGATGTTCGGAGCGAGCGGGGCGAGGAACGCGGCCGCTCCCATCAGTGCGGCTCGACGTGTCAGAAGATCTGCGCTCATGGGCGTCTCCTCGGGAATGTCCCGACGCTATCACAGCCGGCGACCGGACGAACGATCAAACGCGGTGCCGTGCGCTTTGTTAGCGTGCACCCATCGAAACGATCGAGGGCGGACATGTCAGTCGTGGACAAGGCGTTGTGGGTCATCGAGCGGAACTCGTCGGGCGAGCTCAACCTGACGGCCGTCGCAGAAGCGTGCGGCGTCTCGCGGTCGCATCTTGCGAATGCATTCGCGACTACGACCGGTTGGCCGGTGATGAGATATCTGCGTGCGCGCAGGTTATCGCGAGCTGCGAAAACGCTTGCGCAAGGCGCACCTGACATTCTCGCGCTGGCGCTCGACACCGGCTACGGCTCGCACGAAGCATTCACCCGGGCTTTCCGCGAGCAGTTTGGCGTGCCGCCCGAGCACGTTCGCGAGCGGGGGAGCACGGAAGGACTGGCGTTGGTGCCGGCGCTCGATCTGCGTGCCCGCGTGCGCCCCGCGCTCGTGCCGCCCTGGCTGACTCAGGCGCCGGCCATCCATGCAGTCGGGCTCTCCGGTCGACACAGCTTCGAGAAGGTCATCGGCATTCCGATCCAGTGGCAGACCTTCATGGAATCGCACTACGGTCACATCCCGCATCGGGTGGATGACATTCCGATCGGCATCCAGCAGCCGGCGGATGAAGACGGTGGGTTCGACTACATCTGCGCCGCCGAAGTGACCGCGCCGGGTCATCTGCCGGCCGGCCTGCAGCGAATCGAGATTCCGGCGCGCCGCTGCGCGGTGTTCGAGCATCGCGGCCACGTCTCGACGCTCTTCGACACCTACTCGGCAATCTGGAACGAAGAGCTGCAGTCGCATGGCTGGACGCCTGCGCAGGGTCCGATCATCGAGCGACATTCGCCGTCGTTCGATCCGGAGACGGGCGAGGGCGGTCTCGCGCTCTGGGTACCGCTGACCGATTAAACCTCAGGCGTGCGCCATGCGTCTCAAAGCGCATGCACCGGTTCATCATCGTCGCAGTAGTCGCGCTTGCCGCGACAGGTTCCGCTCACGCGAAAGACCGCACTTCTGCATGGAGTGAAGACCTGATCGTTGCTCGCGATACCTTCCTGCAGAAGGACCGCAGCTACACCGCCGAGACGAAGCAGGCGGCTTACGATGAGCTCGAACGCACGCGCCTGCGCGTCGAGCATCTGACCGATCAGCAGATCGTTGCGAGCCTGGCGCGTGCTGCGGCCTTGTCCGACAACGCCCACACGCGTGCGTACCTCCTGAGAAACAGAAGCTACTGGCGGCGCTATCCCATTCGCATCTGGAAGTTCTCCGACGGCTGGTATGTCGTTGCGGCGAGAGCGCAGGGGCAACCGCTGGTCGGCGGCAGGCTCACACATATTCAACACATTCCTGTCGAGCAGGCATTTGAGAAGGTGCGCCCGCTGTACGCCGGCAACGCCGGTTGGGCGGGCTACATGTCGACGTACCTGCTGACCAGCCCGGATGCGTTGCTTGCGGCGGGAGTTCTCGACAAAGAGCTTGCGGAGTTCTCCGTTCAGATCGATGGAACGCCGCGCGCGGTCCAGCTCAGTCCGGAACCGCTCGACGCGCGCACCGGACCCGAAGAGAGCTGGTGGTTCCTCTCGCCGCAACATCCAGCTGCCTCCGGCTGGACTCACGTGCTTGCATCGCGGAACCTGCCGCCCGCGCTCGCATCGGCGCAGCTGAACTACAGCTACGCACGATGCGACAACGATGTCCTGTATGTCCGCTACAGCCGGGCCGCCGACTCACCCGGACAAGAAACCGTTCGCGCGTTCGGCGAGAGACTGCTCACGGACCTTGCATCCAGACCCCCGCGCAGGCTGGTGCTGGATCTGCGGTTCAATACGGGCGGCAATCTGGAGTTGGCCGAGCCGTTGATGAACGCACTCGCGCATTCACCGTTGGGCAGCGAGCCCGGTCGGATCGCGGTGCTGGTCAGCTCCAGTACCTTTTCCGCCGGCATCACCGCGGCGGCGTCGTTGCGTTCCAGGAGCAAAGCCGTCCTGGTCGGCGCGCACCCGGGCGACCGTCCTGACTTCTGGTCGGAAGGCGGCAACGTAGTGCTGCCGAACTCGGGCATCGCGATGCATTACGCGGACGGTTTACATCAGTACTCGGACATCCCGCCGCCCGCGGGCGTGAAAGAATTTCTGCCCCTGGGTATCGATGTGCGCACTCTCGAGCCGGACATCGCAGTCGATTGGACCTGGCGGGATTACTTGATCGGCTCCGATCCCGTGGCGGCTGCTGCCGCGAACGGCACCCTGCGCTGTCCAGCTCGCTAGACGGACGCTCGCCGCGAACCGTTAGCCAACGATTACCGAAAGATTATCGAAGCGCCATGCAGCGCTTGCGTCGATCCGCCACGTTTCCCTGGTCGCCAAACACAACAAGGGGAGACGTCATGATTCGCACTGCTTTCAAGTCTGCAACCCTGCTAGCCGGGCTCATGCTCCTGGCCTCCAGCGTGCTGCACGCGGAACACCGCCCCTCCAGGCCATCCGTCACGACGTACGCCAGCGGCCTGAGCAGCCCGCGAGGTCTGACCTTCGGTCCTGACCGCAATCTTTATGTAGCGGAGGCGGGCATCGGCGGCGATCTGGTGCCGAGGGACGATGCCGGTTGCCCGGCCATGGTCAATATCTACAGTCCCTACACCGCCGGCTTCACCGGCCGCGTAATCCGCGTGCGGCCCAATGGCAGGAAGGACGTCGTCGCCGACAACCTGCCGAGCATGACCGACAACTCCGGCGCCAGTTACGGTCCGACCGATGTCGCTTTCGTCGGTAACGCGCTCTACGTCCTGATCGAGATGGGCGGCTGTTCGCACGCGCTGCCGGACAACCCTGCCGCCGTGCTTCGAGTCAACCGCGATGGTTCGACAACCCCGGTTGCCGATCTCAGCGCCTGGCACGCGGCGAACCCGCCGAACTTCATCAAGGACACGGACCCGGCCACCACCGACCAGGAACCGGGCGGCGTTTTCCATTCGATGACCGCGATCGGCAAATACCTCTACGTAATCGAGACCAACCGCGGCTTCGTGCTGCGTGTGGATCCGCGGACCGGCGTGATCGAGAAGCTCTACGACATGTCGATCGACAACCGCGAGCACAACCCGATCGTGATGACCCAGCGCGGCCGCAATTTCTTCGTCGGCACGTTCGGCGAGGATGGCGGACCTTCCGAGCTGGCCGTGTTCGACAAGCACTTCTCCAGCTACACGCTGCCGTTCAAGACCAGCAATCCGCTCGTCGGCCTGGCATGGAAGTGCGACGATCTCTACGGCGTCGAGATCTTCCCGCTGAACGATCCGTGGGTGGGCCCCGCCAACCTCGTCCGCTTCGATCGCAGGACGGGCAAGCGGACAGCGGTCCTGACCGGGTTCGCCAACCTGCCGAACGGCCTCATCGAGGGTCCCGACGGTGCGTTGTACACGTCGAACTGGGGCATCTCGTTCGCGCCGGGTGACGGTGGCGTGCTACGGATCAAGCTGTAAGCGCTGCATCCTTCCCCGCACGTCGCGCGCGTGCGGGGAAGCGAGGCTGTACGAATCGCCCAGGACCATCGCCGCAAGTTCCGGTCCGACGACGTGGGCATCCTGGAGATTGGCGAGCACGATCACGGTGACGTGCTCGTTGGGAAAGCGAAGAATCTCGGACGTGAAACCGTTGATCGATCCTGGGTGCACCACCTGAAACCGATTCGGCAGTGCCCAGGGAGGTTTCGATGCGGATTCAGGTGTGCTGACCATCCAGCCGTATCCATAGTTGCTCAGCACTTCCGTCCACATCAGTCCGAGCGCGTTGCGCGGCAGGATCGACTCCGTATAGAGCGCCCGATCCCATTTGTAGAGATCGTCCGCCGTTGAATAGAGTCCGCCGGCGGCATAGGGGCCGGCCATGTCGATGTACCCGGCATTTTCCAACTGGCCATTGACCAGGCGATATCCAGCGGCGCGGTGCTCGAGAATCTTCTCGTCTCGATCGTAGCCGGTGTCGTGCATCCCGAGCGGGTCGAAGATCTGTTCGCGCAGCACTTGCGCATACGGTTTGCCGGTCACGTTCTCGATGACCAATCCCAGCAGGCAGTAGCCCCAATCGCTGTATTGCCACCGAGCTCCAGGCGCGAACTCCAGGGATACATTGCGAAACGGGTCTGCCCGCTGCCCATACCCTGCAATGCCGGAGGTGTGAGAGAGCAGGTGGTGCAGGGTCACCGGCATCCAGACCTCGCCGAACGGTTGAACGTGCTTGCAGATGGAGTCTTGCAAGTCGAGCAACCCTCTCTCGCGCAGCTGCATGATCGCGGTGGCAGTAAATTGCTTCGTGAGCGATCCCAGTCTGAATTTCGTTCGCAGCGTGTTCGGGGTCCGCCATTCCGCGTTGGCGTAGCCGTAGCCCCTGGCCAGAATAATTCTGGTATTGCGGGCGACGAGAACCGTACCGGTGAAGTGATTGCGCTTCACCTGCACTTGCATGTAGCCGTCGAGCTGCTGGCCGATGCTTTCCGCCTCAGCCGCGTGTGTGCAGGCCGTCGCGACAATTACCAAAAATACGCCGCAGATCGTGGTGGCGAGTGGCCGCAGGCGCATGGATGCTCCCAATAGCTGAACCTGTAAACGACGCACTCAGTCCGTCGGGTTGCTCGAACACAAGATGCTTCATCGCTCACCAAAGTCGGTGTTCGTCAGCGACGGCGGTAGCTGGCCACTGCCGCCGATCGCTCTCAACATGTCCGCATGCCTGCCGTCACCGGACTCAATCACGTCGCCGTCATGACTGGCGACCTGGACCGATTCATCGCCTTCTACACTGCGGCCTTCGGCTTCGAAGTCGTATTCAGAGAGAACATGCGGGGCATGCGACACGCGGTGCTGCGCATCGGCGCGGAGTCCTGTCCGGATGGGATGCGGGGCGAGCCCGTCTTGATCGTCGACTCGAGGCTGCAGGGCATTCACGCGCCGCGCCCCCTGCATTGAGGCGCCGCCAACAGTGTGAACTGCCTCACATTCGGCCCGAAAGTCGCGTCGAGGAAGTTTCCACCATCGATGTATATGACCCCGCGCCGGCGTCGTAACTGCCTGGAATCGAAGCGGTTACTGCACCTGGCATTGCACGTGCAACAGTTAGCCTGATCAGAAGCACATTCCCTTCAGGATTAAGGCAAAAACAGCATGAAACGTATCGCGATCGCATTCGGCCTGGCACTGGCAGCGTCAGTCTCGCAGGCCGGCATCATTCAGACAGTGGAGGCTCCGGGCGTCTACACGAGTCAGGTCCCGGGCGTCACGACGGTCAATTGGAACGATGGCAGCTGCGGCGCGTACACGAGCTGCATCGGCAACGGCGCAATCCTGAGTGGCAGCGCTTCAGGTCTGTATGCGAGCCCGTACGGCCTTTCGTCCAAATATCTGACGATCCCGTATTTCTCGAGCAGCGGCAGCGTCTCGTTGACGACGCCGGGCGACTACAACTACTTCGGCCTGTACTGGGGATCGCTGGACACCTACAACAGCATCGCCTTCTACAACAACGGCGTCCTGGTCGGCGGCTACGGCGGCGCGGAAATCTTGCCGCTGCTCGCGAACGGCGGGCAGGGCGACTGGGCCTCGAATCGCTACGTGAACTTCCTGTTCACCGCCGGCGACGTGTTCGATCAGATCGTCCTGACCAGCACCAACTACGCGTTCGAGTCCGACAACCATGCGTTCGGCAACGTGAAGGTGCCGGAGCCGGGCACGCTCGCGATGTTCGCCTTCGCGCTGATGGGACTGGGCTTTGCGGCGCGCCGTCGCCAGACCTCGCGCTAGTCGATTCGCTTCGAGGTTCGTGCCAGCGCCCCGCTAGTCGGGGCGCTGTGCGTTTAGACTGGGCGCATGAGCGATCCGCATCCTCTGAATCCCGTCGCCTATTTCGCAGGAACGCAGCCCCTGTGGCGTGGCTTCTGGCTCTGGTCCGTTGGTTTCAGCGTGTCGGTTGCCGTGGGCTACGCGGGTATCGACGGCCTGCTGTTCGGTGAGGGATCAGATCGCGACTGGGCGCGACCCATGATCAGGGTTCTGAGAGTCTGGGCCGCGCTTGGCCTGACTTCGTTGTTCATCATCATCCGCAGTCATCGAAACGCACGCTCGCCTGTTGCGGGCATGGCCGCTTTTGCGGTCGTCGGGCTACCGACTGCTTACTGTCTGTTCATGCTGTTCTGGTTCATGAGTTGAAGGGCAACCAAGCGACCCGATGAGGTCGGCGCTCAGTAGATGTACGGCCGGCCCGCGACCTTTTCGAAATGATGGCGTCGGCAGAGCTTGCTCATCTGAATCGCGCCCTGTGTGCAGCCGGCGTGCGCGCAACGGACGTTTTCCCGTTCCGGGCCGAGACTCTCGATGAACTCGCGATCCATTCCCGGACGCAGGCCCCTCACGTTCCTGAGTCTCTCTCCCCGCACCCGAAAGCCGCGCGGGAGCCTGCCGGCCTCGATCAGCTCGCTGACGCGCGAGTATCCATCCTCGCGCAGCCGCTGCTCGGCGCGCGCATTGGACTCGAACCAGGTCGCGTAGTCCTCATGATCGACGACCTGGCATGAGCCGTCATCGAACGTGTACAGGCGGGCGAAGCGAATTTGGGTGCCGGCGATTTGGGCCCACACCTCCTGATTGCGCAAGCTGCGCAGCAGTTTCACGTGGACGTCTTCCTTGAAGTACGAGCGGAAGAAATAGAAGGCCGCGTAGCCGGCGAGACCGATGGCCAGTGCGAACCAGTACCAGGCGAGGCGATCGATCTGGCGCTCGATAATCACGGCAGCCGATCCGCCACCCGCCACGAGCCTCCGGTCACGGAAGCGATCTTGTTCTTGTCGTCGCGTGCAAAGCCTAGCAGGCGCTTGCCATCGTCGCGAATGAACAGGTCCCGCCGCAGCGGCACCCACGTCTGACCCCACAGCGAAAGCGTTCCGTTCGGCTGCGCCTTCGCGATGAACAACTGATCGTCGGAGAGCGGGCAGGTGCGGCAGGTGATGCTCGAGATGTAACGCCCGCCGTACTCGGCGAGCATCGGCGCATTCTTCGGATCCGCGGCTGGAACGGTCGGCGTCTTTGCAGGATAGAGCGCGTCGAGCAGCGCCTGCTTCACGCGAAAGCGCAGATCGCCGCTCTCGCCGTGATTCACGATGAAGAAGCCTTCGTGCTTGTCAGGCATCAACACGAACAGCGCGGAGAAGCCTGCGATGTCGCCGCCATGCTCGGCGATCGCGACGCCATTGACGGTGTCGAGCTGGAAGCCGAGCGACCAGCCGGAAAGGTCGGGATGGTTCGTGGCCTGCTGGACGTGCATCGCTCGCAGCAGCTCGGGCGGGAGAAGATGCGCGCGACTTGCCCGCTCGTCTGCGAGATGCGCGACGAGCAGCTTTCCCATGTCGGCGGCTGTCGCAACCATCGAGGACGTCGGTGGAGTCTGGTACCACTCGTACGGGATCGCCGTGGCGCGTCCATCGTCGATCTCGTAAGGCGTCGCCACGCCTTTCTCATCGCCCTGGTGCAACATCACGCGCGCACTGCGCATCCCTGTCGGCTCGAAGACGTGTTGCCGCAGGTAGTCTGCATAGCTCTGGCCGCTGAGGTCCTCGATCAAGACTCCCACGAGCGCGATGCCGTATGTCGAGTACGCAGTGAGCTTGCCTGGCTCGCGATAGCGCACGAGCTTGCCCTTGAGGAAGGCCGCCATATCCGGCGCCTGCTTGCCGTCGTAGCGCCGGCCGGGAATCTCATCGAGCGCGCCCGTGTGTGATAGCACGTGTCGCAGTGTCAGCGGCGCGTAGCCCTGCGACGGAACCTGCAGCCGTTTGAGAGAGCGGTTGAGGTCGTCGTCGAGCTTTACGCGTCCATCAGCGACGAGCTGCAGAGCTCCCAGCGCGGTGACTGTCTTCGTGATCGATGCAATCGGCCAGACGGTGCGCTGCGGATCCACCTTCGACTGGGTCGCGACGTTCGATACACCGTAACCGCGCTGATAAATCACGCTGTCGCCGCGAACGAAAACGAAGGCAGCGCCCGGCACGCCCGCGGCGATTTCCTGTTCCACGATCGGATCGACGAGGGTTGCGATCTGTTCCGCCGTTGCCGGCCCGGCCTCGGCGGCGACGACAGTCGATGCGCAGAGAAACAGCCCCAGGAGGTGAATACCTATTCTCATTGGCGAACCCCCGTCGGCTGTCGCGGTCGAACTCAGCACGTGCCGGGATCGTAACAGGGCGGGGGAGTCATGCGCGCGCACCTGGACGACGAACAGCCCGAATTACTCGACGAGCTGCCGTTCCTGTACTTCGGCATCTGCGTCGCGCTGGCGATACTCGGATTGGGCCTGTGGTTCGCGCAGGATTTCGACCTGCTCGCCGCTTCGCAGGCGGAAGCCAGATGGGATGCTGCCTTCGGCACGCCCGTCGATCGCACGACGCCGCTCGTGCCCGACTCGACGGAGATCGTCATGCAGCGAGCGGGCTGCGAGGGCTGGTGTCCGGTATACGAAGTCCGCATCCGCTCGGACGGGCAGGTCCATTTCTACGGCGACCGGTTCGTCTGCGCCTTCGGCGATCGCACGGCAAGCGTGGATCCATATGCCGTCCGGCACCTGATCCAGGCGATGGAGGCGGCGCACTTCGGACAGATTGCTACCCGTCGATCGCAGATCATGGATTCCCGCTCGACGACGCTGTTGCTGGTCAGCGAGCATCGCGTCCAAGGCGCGGTGTACGAAGATGGAGACGACGACGCGTTGATCGAGATGGGCGAGCGCGTGGACGAGCTCGCCGGCACTTACCGCTGGTTGCCGGCCGTGACCGCTACCGGCCGCGAGTGTCCGAGGACGTCCGGAATAGTCCGCTTTCGCTGAACGGCACTTTCGCCGCGTGATGTCCCGCAATCCATCCGCCGACCGTGCAAGCGACGACCAGCAGCGCAGCGCTGCCGAGCACGACGGCCAGGAACCCGGCGCGATAAAACGCTCCGGCGATGAACATCGCGCCGCCGCCGCCGACAATCCCGGCTGCCAGGCCCGGAACGTTCTCGCTCAGAAACATGCGCGCGATGTGCGAGCGGCGCGCACCGATCACCCGGCGCGTCGCAACTTCCTTGCGCAGCAGCGTTGATCGATAGAGAACGCTCCCAGCTATGGCGACTCCGCCTGCGATGAGCGACAGCAGGATCAGCACGGCTGCGATTTCAGTGTTCATGGCTGGACTCCTGCAAAGCGCGTGCCTTCGGCGGCTCGACCTCCGGCAGCAGGGCGGCCTGCAGCTCGATCGCTTCCGCCAGGAGGTCTTTCGCGGTCGCGTCCGGATATAAGCCCGGTCCCTTTTCGTAGTCGCGATCCGCGAGCAACTCGCCGGCGCGCTCTTGGACCGCCGCGAAGTCGCCGTGCGCAAACGCCGTTTCGATCAGTGTGCGGCGGATCTGGTACCAGGAGGATCTGTCTTTGTGCGCATCGAATACGCGCTGCGCGTGCAGCGCAAGCTGTTCTGCTTCAGCCAGCAGTGGGTACTTGCGATAGGGCAGGGATTCCCGAGTCGCGCTGAGCAGCAACTGCCATGCAAGCTGCGCCTCGCTCGCGGCAGTTTCCGGGTCGTCGACGCCAGCTTGATGCCTGCGGACCTCGGCGGCGCCCCGATACAAGAGCTCCGCGCGCGGGTCGTATTGATCCGGCGCAATCATCGCAAGCAGCACGGCGACGTCGTGCAGAGGATAGGCGGTCTCGCGATGATCGAGGCCGTAGACCTCCCGGCTGAGCGTGAGCGCGCGCTCCATGAACGGCAGCGCGAGATCCGGCCGCTTCTTTTCCGCGAGCAGCACCGATGTCTCCTGCAGAACCTGCACCGCTTCGACCGAGTGGTCGCCGTGCTTCTGCATGATGCTCGCGATCGTATTTTCGAGAGCGTCGAGGTGATCTTCGATCGGCGCCTTCAGCGCGGCCTCATTTTTCCGGACAGCTTCCCTGACTGCCTCGATGCGCGGCGCAATCTCGTCCGGCGGCGGGATCGGGGTGGACACGCCGCCGCCGCTGCATGCGGCCAGCAGCGCCAATAGTGAGGTCGCCGTGAGGCCGATTGATCTCACGTGCTGAGCGCACCTCGTTACTTGTGCTTGGCGATGAACGCGTCGATGTTCCGCGCCAGTGTCACCATGGGCACACCGCCGCCGATGACCAGCGCGTCGTCGAACTGACGCAGATCGAATTTCGTGCCGAGCGCCGCCTGCGCCTTCTTGCGCAGCCGGTTGATCTCGCTGTGACCGACTTTGTAGCCGCACGCCTGGCCCGGCCATGCGCAATAGCGGTCGACTTCGCTCGTGACCTCACCGAGGCTCGAACCGTTCGTCGTAGCGAACCACTCGATGGCGTGCTGACGCGTCCACTTCTTCACGTGCAGACCCGTGTCGACGACGAGACGGCATGCACGGAACGCGATCGACTGCAGATAGCCGAGGCGACCGACCGGATCGCCGTCATACACGCCGAGCTCTGCCGCGAGCTGCTCGGCATACAGCGCCCAGCCTTCCGAATATGCGTTGAACGCGAGCAGCGAACGGAAGAGGGGGAGCTTGAACGTGTACTCGCCCTGCCACACGTGACCCGGGATCGATTCGTGATACGACAAGGTCGCGAGGTTGTATGTCGTCCAGTTGTCCAGGTCGCCGAGGTTGATCCAGAACTTGCCCGGCACCTTGCCGTCCATCGTGCCCGGACCGCCGTACGCGCCCGGCGCGCCCGGCTCGACTTCCGGCGCCATGCGCTTGATCTCCATGTTGCCGGGGACGAGCGTCGCGAACGCACGCGGCAGTCGCGTGCGCATGTCCGCGATGCGCTTGTGCAGATAGTCCATGATCTGCTTGCGGCCTTCGTCGTTGTTCGGGAATTTGTACTTTGGATCCTTGCCGAGCGCGGTCATGCGCTCGCCGACGGTTCCCTGCGTCAGGCCCTGCTTCTTGAGAATGCCGTCCATCTCGGACTGCAGCTCGCGCAGCTGTTCCTGGCCCATCGCGTGAATCTGCTCGGGCGTCATCGTCGTCGTGGTGCCGGCCTTCAGCGCCCACGCGTAGTACTGATCGCCGTGCGGGAGTTTCCACACACCCGCGTCGCTGGTCGCGCGCTTGCGATGTGCTTCCAGCTCGGCGATCTGCCGATCGAGTGCCGGCGCAACTTTGTCGGTGGCGATCTTCGCGGCCTTGGCTGCGTAGTCGCCGGGCATGTCTTTCGTGCGCTTCGCCAGCGAAGTGACGATCGACCAGTCGGCGATCTTGCCGCCGCGCGCCATCTTGATCTGCGACAGCGTCTTGTCGAGCAGGAAGTCCGGCGCGATCACGTTCTGCGCAGCCGCTGACTTGAGGCGGCCGGTTTCGCCGTCGAGCTGACCGGCGTACGCCTCGAGTCGCGCGAGATACGCATCCGCGTCCACTGGCGAAGAGACCGTGTGCTGCTCGTCGAGCATGCTCGGAATTTCGAGGAACGCGCCGGTGTTCTGCGCCACTACGTAAGGCGCGTTGCGATACGACCAGCTCGAATTGAGCAGCGCCGAATCGCCGTAGGGTTGAGCGAATCCTTCCGCCGCGAATTCGTGAGCAGTGCGCACGACGTCGAGGTCGATGCGCGTTGCGTCGCTCAGTTGCGAAACATCGATCGCCTTCAGCTTCTGGATCCGCTGCGCCACGCGCTTTGCGATCGCCTGCTGTCCGGCGGCGGAGCGATCCGCGAGCTTCGCTTTCAGGGCGGCGCGCTTGCCGTTGTCGATGCCGAGGCCCGTGGCGGTTTCAGGATAGTCGGCGAGCAGCTCCTCGCCGATTCCGGTCAGCAGCTGCTCCGCCGCGGCGTTGGCGTCCCCGGCGGCTCGCGCAGGCAGGTTCGCCAAAGCGATCGCTGCACCGGTGCCTACAATGAAATCGCGGCGGCTCGTGGACATCGATTGTTCTCCTCGCGGGGCGGATTTGCCGAAGGCGCAATCATACGGACCGGGCGGTTTGCTACGCTACGGGCATGAGAAAAATAGCCACGATCTGCCTGTTCCTGCTGGTGACGACGGTCGCCTCCGCAGATGCGGTCGATACCTACCTGCGCGCCGAGATGGCCAACCAACGCATCCCGGGCGTTGCCGTCGCCGTGCTCCGCGACGGCAAACCGGTTTCGGTGCGGACACTCGGCGTCGCCAACATCGAGCTGAACACGCCGGTCACCCGCGACACCGCGTTCAAGATCGGCTCGGTCAGCAAGCAGTTCATCGCGACGGGCATCATGCTGCTCGTCCGCGACGGCAAGCTGCGCCTGGACGAGCCGGTCAAGAATTATCTTGACGATGCGCCGCCGTCCTGGTCGGGCATCACGCTGCGCCACCTGCTCACGCACACCTCGGGACTGGTACGCGAATCGCCGGGCTACGACAGCCTGAAGGCGCAGAGCGATGCCGATGTGATTCGCAAGGCGTACGGCGTGCCGCTGCAAGCGGCGCCGGGCGAGAAGTGGTCGTACAGCAATCTCGCGTACTTCACGCTTGCCGAAGTGATCCACCGGGTCTCCGGTCAGCCGTGGCCGCAGTTCATGACAGAGCGTGTGTTCAAGCCTCTCGGCATGACAGCGACTCGGACCACGGATGCGCTCGACATCATTCCGAATCGCGCGAGCGGCTACCTGTTTCGCGATAACGTCCAGCACAACGTCGAGCCGATGCTGGCGCTGCGGCCGAGCGGTGCGTTCTTCTCGACCCTGACGGACCTGATGAAGTACGAAGCGGCGCTCCACGACAACACGCTGTTGTCGAAGGCCGAGCAGGCGCAGATGCAGACCGCGATGCTGCTGACTGATGGCGCATCCACGAACTATGGCCTCGGCTGGAACGTCGATGATTTTCACGGTCACCGGCGCGTGCGCCACGGCGGATCGCTGCCGGGCTTTCGCGCTGACTTCAGCCGCTACGATGACGACGCGCTCGCTGTCATCGTGCTCGTCAACGCGGACAGCATTCGCACCGATGCGATCTCGCTGGAAGTCGCCAATCACTACCTCCGCGGACTGAGCCCGGACCGTTCGGTCGTGAAGCTGCCGGCAGCGACTCTGCAAGAGTACGTCGGCCGCTATCAGCTGGACGAATCGAACTCGCTCATGGTGGGTGTCGACGGACCCGGCCTGAGCATGCAGTTCAGCGAAGGCGGACCGCAGTTCCGCGTGCTGCCCGAGAACCCGACGACGTTCTTCAGCGCCAAGGACGAGAACTACGTCTTCGCGAAGGACAACGGCAAGGTTACGCAGCTCGTGATCCGCAACGGTGGGCCGGAGACCGTCGCGGTCAAAGTCGACGCGGCCACTCAGGCAGCAATCGAACAGCGCATCGCCCGCATCGAGAACGATCTTCTGCCGGTCGTACTGGTGAATGGAGAATCCCGCCAGTCGGTGAAGCTCGCGGACAAGATGAAGGAACTGCACGTTCCCGCACTCAGCATTGCGGTGATCAACGATGGTCGGATCGAGTGGGCGCGCGCGTATGGCGTTACGCGGATTGATGGGCCGCCTGCCACGACGGAGACGCTGTTTCAGGCGGCATCCATCAGCAAGCCGGTCAGCGCGCTCGCGGTCATGCAGCTGGTGGAAGCGGGCAAGCTGAACCTGGATGCCGACGTGAACGACTACCTGCGCAGCTGGAAAGTGCCGGCGAGCGAACTGACCAGCAAGGAGAAGGTGACTCTCCGCCGGCTCCTCAGTCACTCAGCGGGACTCACAGTGCACGGATTCGGCGGATACGCGGCAGGTGAGAAGGTACCGACGCTGGTCGAAGTGCTGAAGGGCACTTCGCCGGCGAACAGTGCGCAGATCCGTGTCGATATCGTGCCCGGAACGCAATGGCGTTACTCCGGTGGCGGATACGAAGTGATGCAGCAGCTCGTCGAGGACGTCACGCAGCAACCGTTCGCGCAGGTGATGTCTGGGCGAGTGCTGGGTCCGCTGGGAATGAGTCACAGCACATTTCAGCAACCGTTGTCCGAATCCGCGCTGGCAGAGGTCGCGACTCCTTACGACTCGGAAGGCCGACCGATCACCGGGGGTCCGCATGTGTATCCGGAGTTGGCTGCAGCAGGGTTGTGGACGACACCTTCGGATCTAGCGCGCTACGTCATCGGAGTCAGAAGGCTGCGGCGGGCGGAACCGGCAACGTGCTGTCGCAGGAAAGCGCTCGAACGATGCTGACGAGCGTCATCGACAAGCAGGGGATCGGGCCGCGTCTCGGCGGCACTGCGCCCCACGAGTACTTCTCGCATGGCGGTGCGAACGAAGGGTATCGCTGCTTCTTCATCGGCTACGTAAACGGCGATGGTGCGGTCGTCATGACCAGCGGCGACAACGGCGGCGAAGTCATGATGGCGGCCATCCGCTCGATCGCGGCCGCATACGAGTGGCCGGACTTCGCGCCGCCGGAGCGGGTGCTGTCGAACGTCGATCCGTCCACGTTCGATCGCTATGTCGGCACGTACAAGTTCGACGACGGCGGACCCGACATGACAATCTGGCGCGATGGCGACCGGATGTATTCGCGAGTGAAAGAGGCGCCGATCACGGAGCTCTTCGCGACTTCCGAGCACGAGTATTTTCAGCGGGCGCTACCGGCTCGCTTCGAGTTCAAGTCGGACGCGCTGATCCTGCATGAGGGTGAGGGCCAGGACCGTTCGGCGAAGCGTCTCTCTGCGGCCGAAAGCAAGAAGCCGTTGGAAGAGGCGCTCGCAGCTGGACGCCGGGTGAAAGAGCAGCGCGCTGCGAGTGGCGGCGAGGCGATGCTGCGGCGTGTGCTAGCCAGTGTGGCGAGCGGCAAGCCCGACTATGCCGTGATGACTGCTGATCAGGTCAAGGACGTTCGTGAGCAACTGCCTGAATTGCGCACGACGATGAGCGCGCTCGGCGCGCTGAAGGCTGTTCGCTTCCAGAAAGTGCTCGAGTCCGGCATCGACCACTATGTCCTCGAGTTCGAAAAGGGAACTGCGGACACCGCGATCGAGCTCGACAGGGACGGTCGTCTGAGCGGTTGGTGGATGCAGCGCCGCTAGCCGCGATTACTGACTCGCCGGCTTCACGTCGACGAGTTTCGGCTCTCGTGGCACTGCGGGGCTGCGTTTCTCCTGCCGCAGCGTCGGTCGCTGGTCGCGCTGGCGGACCTCGGTGCGTACCGATCGCCCGCTCGAAATCGATTGCAGCATCGCCTCGATGATCTGCACGTCGGCCAGGCCTTCTTCGCCTGACGGCTCAGGGTCGCGGCCGGTGAGAACGCAGTCCGAGAAGTGCAGCAGCTCCGGCGCGAACTGATCGCTCTTACTGAACTTCTTCTTCGTTTCACGCTCGCCGATCTTCAGTCGATAAGAGAGCCCGACTGCGTACTCGAACGCCGGATCCAGCGTCACGCTGCCTTTGGTGCCGGTGATCGAATACAGGGATTTGTCCGCTGCACCGAAGCTGCACGTGAAGCTCGCGACTTGCTCATCCTTGAATCGCATGACAGCCGCGACGGTCTCATCCACCTCGCGGAAGCGCGGATCCTTGCTGCGCGTGCCGGCCGCCCACACCTCCACCGGATCCTCGCCGAGACAATAGCGAGCGGCGTTCATGCAATAGATGCCGATGTCGTAGAGCGGGCCGCCGCCTTTCTCCGGCGGCACTAACCGGATGTTGTCGTCGCTCACCTGCATCGAAAAATCGGAGGTGAAGAAGCGCAGCTCGCCGAGCTTGCCGCTGCGCGCGAGCCTGGCGACTTCGAGGTTGGCGCGCTCGAAGTGCAGCCGATACGCGATCATCAGCTTGACGTTGGCCTCGCGGGTCGCCTGGATCATCTCCTCGCATTCGCTCGCGTTGACCGCCATCGGCTTCTCGCACAACACGTGCAGACCCGCGCGCGCGGCGCGAATCGTGTATTCCTTGTGCATGTCGTTCGGCAACGCGATGTAGACAGCATCGATCTCGCCGCTCGCGAAGAGCTCATCCACGCCGTCGTAGCCGCAGGTGCGGGATACGCCGTACCGACGGCCAAGCTGCTTCAGCTTCTTCTGCTCACCGGAGACGAGTGCGGCCAGCGTGCTGTTGCGCTTCGCGTGCTGGAAGGCCGGCAATACAGCGGCCTGCGCGATGTGGCCGAGGCCGATGACGGCGTACCGCACCGACTGACGCTGGGAAGTTTTCGGACGTGAGCGTGAGGGGCGGCGCGCCATGACAGTTCTCCGTGGCTGGAACCTGCCTGGGAGCAATGGCCCACCGGATACACCGGTTCCCGACTCAGCTCTCGACCCGCTTTGGAATGTCGTCCGCTCGCTGGCTGGCGCGAAACTCGATGACGCGGAAGTCGGCGAGCCCGTGCTTGTGGAACGGGTCTTCCTGTATCAAAGCCTCGATCTGCTGCCGGGTCTTACCCGCGGCGAGAATGATGCCGCCCTCGCGCGGGATCTTGCGGCCCGAGACCAGGAACGTGCCGTCCGCGTAGTACTTCTTGAGGAACTTCACGTGCGCGGTCATGTGCGCGTCGATTTGCTTCAGGTCGGCCTTGTAGACCAGCTCGATGACGAACATGATGAGTTCTGGAGGACCTATGGCCTGGATACTGTTGATCGTAGCTGGATTGTGCGAAATCGTGTGGGCGATCGGCCTGAAATACGCGGAAGGCTTCACGCGTGTCTGGCCGAGTGTCATCACCGTGGTAGCGATGCTCGTCAGCATCGTGCTGTTGGGCATCGCCATGAAGTCCCTTCCAGTGGGGACGTCTTATGCTGTCTGGGTCGGCGTCGGCGCAGTCGGCACGGCGATTCTCGGCATCGTGTTGCTCGGTGAATCGGCGAGCGCCGGCCGTCTCGCCAGCCTTGCGCTCATCGTCGCCGGCATCGTCGGGCTCAAGCTCGCGACTCCCTGACGCAACTCAAAGGTGCCGCGTCTCCGCCGGCGCCTTCGAAAAGTTGTCGTTGCGGCCATCGACATACATGACCTGCAGCGCCGCGAGCTCCGCGTCGGAGATGTTGTCGACGCAGCTCAGCATCACCGCGACCATTCCCTTGCCATCCGATCCGACGTTGGCGCGCCCGAACGACTTGACGCCGCAGTTCCTGCAGAACAGGTGGTGGATGTTCTTGCGGTTGAACTGGTAGTCGCTGAGCATTTCCTCGCCTTTCAGTAACCGGAAGTCATCGCTGCCCAGGCCCACCAGCCACGCGCGCGTCTTGGTGCACATCGAGCAGTTGCAGCGCAGAGTGCCCTTGCTCAGATCCATGTCGGCTTCGTAGCGCACCGCGCCGCAGTGGCAACCGCCGGTGTAGGTCTTCTTCATGACGATGTCTCCGTTTCGATCGGGCTAGAATGGCGCCAGCATAACAAGAGGATCACCCCATGCGTCGCTGGATCCCGCTGCTGCTTACGTTCCTGTCCTCCGTTGCGTTCGCACAGGCGAGCGTCAACGGACCCGCGAATGCCAAGGCCGGCGCTGCGGTTCAAGTCACGGTGGCGGGCTCGAAGAACCCGCGCGACTTCGTGACGATCGTGGAGAAGGCAGCGCCCGAAGGCGCTTACGGCGGCTATGAATATGTGACGAAGCCGGGCGCGTTCAAGCTGATCGCGCCGCCGAAGCCGGGCGAGTACGAGATCCGGCTGCTGTCGGCCGACTCGCCGTATCCGACGCTCGCGCGCCGGGCTTTGCGCATCGATGCTGTGGAGGCGACGCTCGATGCGCCGGCGCAGGTTGCCGCTGGCGCGAAGTTCTCCGTCAAATGGACCGGGCCGAACAACGATCGCGACTACGTTGCCTATGGCAACGCGGCACGCCCTTACATCGGTTACGAATACACGAAAGCCGGCAGTCCGCTCGAGCTGACGGCGCCCGATGAGCCGGGACAGTACGAGCTGCGCTATTTCATGGCCGCCGGCGACACGATCATCGCGCGCCGGCCGATCACGGTCGGCGCGGTTTCAGCTTCGGTGACGGCTCCGCAGACTGCGGCGGCGGGCGCGAAGATCAAGATCACGTGGCAGGGGCCGAACAATCCGCGTGACTTCGTCACGATCGTCAAAGCGGGCGCCGCCGAGAAGCAGTACGCCGCGTACGAGTACACGTCGAAGGGCAGCACACTCGACATGCGCGCGCCGGAGGTCGCCGGTGAGTACGAAGTTCGCTATCTCACCGCGCAGACTTACGCGACGCTGGCGACGACGAAGATGACGGTGACTGCGGTTTCGGCCTCGCTCAAGGCGCCGGCGACAGCCGTTGCCGGTAGCAACGTCGCGGTGAACTGGCAGGGACCGAACAACGAGCGTGACTATGTGACGATCGTCAAGAAGGGCGCGCGCGAAGGCGAGTATGCGAACTACGAGTACACCTCACGCGGCAATCCCGTGAAGGTGCTCGCACCGATCGAGCCCGGTGAGTACGAAGTGCGTTACTCCACCGGCCAGGCGTATACGACGTTGGCGCGCGCGCCGATCACCATCACGCCCGCCAAGGAAGAACCGGGCACGGTCGAAGTGACTGCGGCGAGCGCGTTGCCCGCGGGCAGCGCAGTCGAGATCATCCTCGACGCCTCGGGGAGCATGCTGCAGAAGATCGGCAAGGAGCGCCGCATCGACATCGCACGCCAGACGCTCACGAAGCTCGTGACGACTACGATTCCAGCAGGCACGCCGTTCGCATTCCGAGTCTTCGGCCGCATGGAGGACTCGTGCCAGAGCGATCTCGACGTGCCACTCGGACCTCTGAACGTGCAGGCGGTGACCTCGAAGTTCTCCGGGCTCGAGCCGAAGAACGGCGCGAAGACAGCCATCGGCGCGTCGCTCGAGCTGGTTGCGTCCGACCTGGGCGCAGTGAAGGGCGAGCGCCTCGTGATCCTGTTGACCGACGGCGAGGAGACCTGCGGCGGCGATCCCGCGGCCGCGATCGAGAAGCTGAAGAAGGCCGGCACCAAGGTACGCGTGAACATTGTCGGCCTCGCGATCGACGATGCGAACCTCGCCGCGACCTTCCGACACTGGGCCGACGCGGGCAATGGCATGTATTTCGATACGCAGGGCGCCGCGGCGCTGAACGAGGCGATGGCCAAAGCGATGCGGCCGAGCTTCGAGATCGTCAACGCGCAAGGCGCGGTGGTCGGCGAGGGGCTCGCGGGCGGAGATCCGGTGCGAGTGATGCCCGGCGCCTACACCGTGCGACTCGCTGGCGGCACCGGCACGTCGCAGAGCGTGACGGTGAAGGCGAAAGAGAAGTCGACCGTGAAGTTCTAGAAAGAAAAAGGGCCCGCACCGAAACCGATGCGGGCCCTGCGTCGCTCCAGACGCTATCGGGTTAGTGCTTCTTCAGCACCGACTTCACCGCTGCTTCCGCGTTGACGAAGCCGAAGCCGTCGAGCTGGCTGTAGCCCTTGCCGATCAGGTTGAAGAACCGGCCGTTGAACTGCCCGCCGACCCCGGAGAAGTTGCCGAAGAACGTAGCGCCGTTGAAGGCAATGTTGCCCGACGGAATCTGGACGGCGTCGCCGAACAGATCCGCAGAGTTGCCTGCCACCGCACCGCGCTCGCCGAACTCATCCAGCTCGTCGCGATCCACGCCGAACGCCAGCCGGTCGCCGCTGCGGAACGCGTTCTGCGCAAAGGCGAGATCGAGCTGGAACCACTGGCCTGTCTCGGCCGGCGGCGGCGCCTGTTTCGAGAACGAGGCCGTGACATCGATCGCTTCGATTCCCCGCGTGTTGCTGCCGATCACGAACGGTGCTCCCGGCGCAGGCGCCGGTGTGGTGCGCGGATCGAAGACCAGACCGGGCGGAATCTCCGTCGGGTTCGCAGTGCTGAGGTTGATGTGGAACCCCTGCAGGCTGCTGACTCCTACGGTGCTCAACGTGAACAGGTTCGGGTCGGTCGTGGCGACACCGGCCCAGTCACCTTGAACAGTGATACCGAGAGCGTTACCGCGCGCCAGGGCGAAGCCTTGCGCGAAGTAAGGATCGAGGTCGTGACGAAACGCGCTGTCCTGCAGGATCTTACGCATCTTGTCCGGCTTGACCTTGCCCGGACCGCCCGCCGCATCGAGCACGAGTGCCGCGATCGCCGCTGCATGCGGGGCCGCCGCGCTGGTGCCGAAGAAGTTCGGGAAGTCATCGTCGTCGGTCGAATCGTCCTCGAGGAAGAACGTCGTGTTCGCGCCGTCCATCGCCGCCATGTCGGGCTTCAGCCGGATCTCCGGCTTGCGGAAGCGCTTGTTGTTCTTGTCGAAGTAGATGGTCGACGGGCCGGGCGAGGTGAAGAACTCCGGCACGAACGGCGGGAAGAACGGATAGGCCGCGACGCCGTTGGCGCCCCGCGCGGAGTTGTGACCGTACGTCACCGGATCGAGATAGCTGAAGTACTCCTGCGGATTCACACCGCCGAAGCCGACGTAGCGGATGCGGTCCGCGACGTTCTTGTTCTTCTTGTCAGGCACGTTGGCGCGAGCGATGACCATCTGCAGCGTCGTGCCCGGCAGGCCGCCGATCTCGAGCGGCCGGTTGGTGAACCGGTTCTGCTCGGCGAACGCGCCGATGAAGGTGCCGTTCGGCAGGAAGAACAGCAGGTTGTAATCCGACAGCACCTGCTCCTCGACCTCGACTTGCTGCACGCGATACAGGAAATCGCCGAACTGGCCTTCGTCGAAACTGTCGACGACGACGGTGTAGGTGCCGGTCGTCGGCAGCTCGAGCGTCACCGACTCGGGATTGGTGCCCGTGTCGACGAACTGCAGCTCGTTGCCGTCCGGATCGATCAGCAGCATCGTCAGGTCGGGATTCGGCACGCCCGTGGTCGTGTCGTCCGCGTCGACGAAGATGTTGACCAGGGCTCCGGCCGTGCCGTTGAACGTGAAGCTCGTGTCGCCGCCTTCGGGGACGGTGCCCACGCCCGTGGCGAGCGGATCGCCCGCCGGCGTCGGCGGTTGCGGGTCGAACGGCTCGTTCCACTGGAACACCAGCGTGTTGCCCGGGTTGAACGCGATCGTCTGCGCGATATCGACGTTGCTGCCCGGGTCGAAGTCATGGAAGCCGCCCGCGTACAACGCCGGGTCGACGGTGGAGAAGTTGAGATTCGTGCCCGCCCAGGAGCCGGCTGCGCCCGGCACGATGCGCGGCACGGAGTCGTAGGCCTGCGTCGCCGGGCGATTGCCCGCCGACGAGAAATACGACACGCCTTTCGCGACGACCTCATCGACTGCCTGCGCAATGATGCCGTCCTGGAACATCGGCTCGTCCGGATAGATGACGTCGTCGACGATGACGTCCGCCTTGAATCCCGCGACGGTATGCGGTGCGCCGGGGAATCCGGCGAGCGAACGGATGTTGTCGGCGAAATTCAGCTGGCCGCCATCGGCGGTCGCGAATCCGAGCCGGGCCTTCGGCGCCAGGTCGTGCACGATCTGCGACATCGCACGGCCTTCGTCGATGTCGGTCGGATCGAGGCCGTCCTGGATGATGACGACGGGCTTCGAATTGATCGGATTGCCGGGACCGGGCAGGTCGCCGGACGCGACGTCTTCTTCGGCACTGCCTTCGCCGAAAGTGTTGAAGCTGTCCGAGAGCAGGCCGACGGTAATGCCCGAGCCGTCGATGCCCTTGGGCAGCTTGTCGACACGGTGTTGCACGACGCCCTGACTGGTCGTCGCGCCGACATTGGTGACGCGGGGAGCGGAGGGCACAACGGCCAGCACGCCCTTCCTGCGCGCCACGCTGAGGAGCGAGGACGTCGGGACGTAGGCTTCGATCACGCCCTTGCGATAGTTCGCGTCGGAAGCGATGACTTCGACGTTCGGCGTGCTCCGCAGGCTCTGCACTACGGCCGCGGGCGACAGCTTGCCGTCGAGCGAGATGCGTACGAGCGCGCGGCCTGCTTGATCGAATTGCACAGCAGGTCTGAACGACAGATCTTCCTGAGCCGTCGCTGCTGCCAGCGATTGCCGCGAGCGCGCCTGCGCTTGCACGGCGGGAGAAGCGAGTCGGTCGAGACCGCCGCCGAGATTGGCGACGCCTTCTTTCGCCTGGACCAGAGCTGGTGAACTCAACAGTGCTGCCATCGCGAGCGCGAGAGCAGTTGCGCGCATGCGCAATCCCTCATGGCTAGTCATGCATGTATCCCCGTATTTTTTCCCAACGACGGCTCAGTCCACAGGCGCAGCGCGCGCGCGGATCGATTCGTGGTGTGGGAAGACGTTGTCGCGTCCGACGAAAATCGGACGTCCCCTTCACGTGTTGATCACGTTGGCCCGACGCTACGCCTTTGGTTGCAGCGATTCAATACGCGAGCACAACGGGAAAACGGCGCGCAGTGACGGAAAATTTTGCAATCATCGCAACAGTTGCGCGGACAGTTGTGGTGTCCGCGCGTGTGTCCGCGTCGAAGAAAATCGAGTAAGTGCCGCGCGCGCCGCGCGCGCTTCTCAGCGGATCAACTATTCAGCAGCTCGTTCACCGCGCGATGCGCTTGCTCGATCGCGACGTCGGTGTAGGCGCCCATCCCGGCATCGGAGTTCGCGATCGCGATGTTGCCGAAGCGCTGACGGCCGATGATGTTCGGCATTTTCTCCGGCGGCGTGTCGCCATCGATGAGGCTGTTGTATTCGGGCGCGTAGCCGTGCGGCCAGCGATTGACGGCGATGCCTTCGATGTCGTGCGCCGGGTCGAAGCCGCCGCTACCCAGCGCGCGGCCGAGCTCATCGCGAATGTTTCGCTCGAACGTTTCGAACGATGTCGCCAGCAGTTCGGCGCGGCCGGCTTTGTGCTGTTCGCGCTCGGAGAGTCCGTACTTCGCGGGCGTGCGCTCCATGCGGACGAGCATCGGCTCGTCGGGTGAGCGAACGCTGGCGTAGCCGCCGATGTCCACCGCCTCGTTCAGTTGAAAGCCCGAGAAGTAGGCGCCGGGCGCATCGACGTGGCTGACGCCGAGGCGCTGAAACGCGCGCCAGCTCCTGAGCGCGACGCTGACGTACACCAGCGGCGTTTTGACGAGCTGATGCAGCGCCGCCTTCTGCGGGGCGGGAAGATCCGGGCAGAGATACGGAATCATCATGTTCCAGCCGGCGAGCACGCATCGGCGCGCGCTCGTCTTATGCAACGTGCCGCCGCGGGAATAGATCACCTCGACATTGCTGCCTGCGTTGCGGACCCGCAATGCCGTGCTGTTGAGACGCACGCGTGCCGGAGACTCCGGGCGATCCAGCTTCGTGTAATCGGCGACTGCGGTCACGATGTCGCGCGCGTCGCGGCCGGGTAGGGCTGCAGGAATCAGGGAGCGTACGAGCAGTCGGGCAATCGAGGCGTTGCCGTCCGGATAGTGGAAGGTGTCGGAGCCGCCGGTCGCTGCGAATCCGGCGGGCGTGAATCCCATGCGCGGCGCTTCGCCGGGCTCGAGCTTCAAGCCTTCGAATCCTGGGAACTGCGTACCCCAGCAATCGAGCGCGGAAATCGCATCGATGCCGC